>JAZNYB010000131.1:0-2108 GCA_045594185.1 Faecousia sp.
CGCAAGGATACCTTCCTGTTTGCGAAAGATCTGGAGGAGATCATGCTCGACGCCCAGAAGGAGGCCTTCGGTGACGGTCTGGACCCGGAGTGCCTGCATCCGTATATGTGGTGCTGCAAGAGCCATTATTACAAGCCCAATTTGAGCTATTACAACTTCCCCTACGCCTTTGGCGGACTTTTCTCCCGAGGTCTGTACGCAAAGTATCTGGAGGAAGGCGAGGCATTCCTGCCCAAGTACCGCGCCCTGCTGAAGGCCACCACCGTGGACACTGTGGAGCACGTGGCCGGTATCGCCGATATCGACCTGACCCAGTCTGAGTTCTGGAGAATCAGCCTGCAGATGATCGCCGACCAGATTGATATGTTTATTGCCTGTACGGACCATGAGGCGGTTTGAGGTACTTCGGATACAGGAGCATCCTGAATTAAAGAATGCTGCCGCGGAGTGGTTCCACCGGAAATGGGGCATCCCAAAAGAGGCATACACCCGGAGCATGGACGCCTGTCTGAACAAGGAGGCGCCGGTTCCCCAGTGGTATGTGGTCATGGACGAGGGGCAGATCATTGCGGGTCTAGGTGTGATCGAAAACGATTTTCACGACCGGAAGGACCTGACGCCCAATGTATGCGCCGTCTATGTGGAAGGAGCCTACCGGAACCGTGGCATCGCCGGGCAAATGCTCGGTTTTGTATGTGACGAATTCCGGAACATGGGTATGGACACCTTGTACCTTTTGACAGACCATATATCCTTCTACGAGCGCTATGGATGGGAGTTTCTCTGCCCGGTGCAGGGCGACGGAGAGCCGAACATGAGTAGAATGTACATTCATAAGGCATAATACGGGAGATGCGAGCATGATAAAAAAGTTTTTTGCCTTTCTGGACAAGCATGGACAATGGAAAGCGGTGCTTGGCACGGTGGTCATCGTGGCGGTGTTTGCGCTGTTTGGATTTCGTGCAGGCGGAGAAGTGGTTCGGGTGGTCGTTGAGGAAAACGATTTTGTGATCCGCTGGTCGGAAGACTACGAAGAAAGGTTTTTAAAAGAGAAGATCCTGTCTGTTGACCTGACAGAGGAATTTGACTTCGGCGAGCCGGTGGACCCGATCGCAGAGGGAAAGTACCTGGTCGGCACATGGAACAACACCGAATACGGTCCATACAGCCTGGCTGTGAAAAAGTCTACAAAAGCCTATGTCCTTGCAGAAACCGTGGATGGGGTATATGTATTCAACTATGAAAACGAAAAACAGACCCGGGCCCTGTACGATGCGCTGATGGAGTGGTGGAAATGCGATATACAGGCGTGACTGATGTGATGCCAAGACACTGTATGACCAAGGCTTTGGACAGAAGTGCCGCAAGAGCCATGAGAAACTCGGGGTAAAGTGGGGCTATGAGGAATTCCTGGGCGAGCCCGGTTACAGGGGCCAGAGCTTCAGCATTACACCTACGTTCTGCAGAAGAAATGTCGTCTGGATGGTTGATCCAATATCTGTGTCCAAGAGCGAACTCACCTTCAATGATGAGTTCGCTCTTTTTATGTTACTATACTTAGGGCAATATTATAAATACGCAAACCGTTGGTGTGTCAGTGCCGCAAAATAACATCTCCCCACGCGGCATCGAAGGAAAGGGAGACAACCTTCTGATCGCGCTGGACACAGTAGATGGGCAGTTGACGGGTGGTGGCGGCCGCACCGATGACGGCGGGGTGACTGACGATGTAGAACATGGCGGCGGCGCAGAGCAAACACACGCCCAGTGAGAAGAACTTGCGTTTCAACAAAATAAATTTCATGGGGACCCCTCCTGTTTGTAAGCTGTCCTATTCTATGTTGACAGGAGGGCAAAACAGAAGAAGGAAATGCGGTGGGGTTGATGGGCGGCAGAAAAAGGCGGCGTTTGAAAAAATTGCAACGGAAAAGAATGATTTTTATATTGACTTTGCCAGAGGTTTGGATATGATAAATATATTCCATAATCAGGGAATTTCCCTGCGGTGCCGCTGCACCTGCACCGGTATCGTTTTCCCGCGCAACGAAGCAGAACCATGCTCGCTGCGCATTTGTTGAATCTGGCGTGTTAAAGAAATAACGATCTTT
>JAZNYB010000132.1:0-3728 GCA_045594185.1 Faecousia sp.
CGTGACCGCGTCCGAAAGGGAATTCTTTGACAGCACCACGTCGGCGCAATCCACCGCCACCTCCGTGCCCGCGCCGATGGCAATACCGATATCCGCCGAGGCAAGGGCGGGGGCATCGTTGATCCCGTCTCCCACCATGGCGACTTTGCCCTTCTTTTGCAGACGGCGGATCACGCTCTCTTTGCCCTCCGGCAGTACCCCGGCGACCACCTCGTCCACTCCCGCCTGCTTGCCGATGGCCTTGGCGGTGCGCTCATTGTCTCCTGTGAGCATGACCACATGAATCCCCATGCCCCGCAGCTCCCGGATGGCTTTTTCGCTGTCCGGCTTCATTTTGTCCGCTACGGCGATGATGCCCAGGAGCTTCCCGTCTCTGGCAAATACCAAGGGGGTCTTGCCCTCGTTTCCAAGAGATTGTCCTTTCTTTTGCAATTCAGGGGAGGATGACAGGGCTTGTTCCATAAACTTCATGCTTCCCCCGGTGAGCCATGTGCCCTCCAAAGTCCCGGTCACACCGTTTCCCGGCAGTGCCTTAAAATCTCCCACCGGCGCAAATTCCACGCCCAAGGTTTCCCCATAGGATAAAACTGCCTTGGCAAGAGGATGCTCGCTTTGCTTTTCCAGAGCGCAGGCAAGGGTGACCAGCTCCTTTTCGGTTACCCCGGGGGCGGGGCAGAGGTCTGTTACGCTGGGCGTGCCTGCTGTGATGGTGCCGGTTTTATCCAGTGCCACCACGGAAACCTTTCCCGCCTGCTCCAGGGACTGGGCTGTCTTGAACAAAATACCGTTTTTCGCTCCAACGCCGCTTCCCACCATAATGGCAACGGGAGTGGCAAGCCCCAGAGCGCAGGGGCAGCTAATGACCAAAACGGAAATGCTCCGGGCAAGGCTGAAGCCAAGACTTTCCCCCAGAAGCATCCAAACGGCAAAGGTCACAAGGGCGATGCCAATGACCACCGGAACGAACACCCCGGAGACTTTGTCCGCAACCTTGGCAATGGGGGCTTTGGTGGCGGCGGTATCGCTGACCATTTTGATGATCTGGCTCAGGGCGGTGTCCTGCCCCACTCTTGTGGCACGGCAGCGCAGGAAGCCGGACTGGTTCATGGTTGCCGCCGAAATCGTGTCCCCCGCCTTTTTGTCCACGGGGATACTCTCTCCGGTCAGCGCCGATTCGTCCACGGCACTTTCGCCCTCCAGCACCACCCCATCCACAGGGATGCTCTGCCCGGGGCGCGCCAAAAAGATATCATCAACCCGAACCTGCTCCACAGGAATGATTTCCTCCTTGCCCTTTCGCTCCACCGTGGCGGTCTTGGGGGCTAAGTCCATGAGACTTTTCAGAGCGTTGGTGGTTTTTCCCTTGGCTCTTGCCTCCAGGAGTTTGCCCACGGTGATGAGGGTGAGGATCATGGCGGCAGACTCGAAATACATTTCGTGCATATAGCTTGTCGCGCCTGACAGGTCACCGGAAGCCACAAGACCGGACATGGCGAAAAGGGCATAGGTGCTGTAAACAAAGGATGCCCCCGCCCCTAAAGCAACCAGAGTATCCATGTTTGGTGCCCGGTTTACCAGCCCTTTGAAGCCGCTGATGAAAAACCGCTGGTTAATGACCATGACAATGGCAGCGAGGAGAAGCTGCAAAAGCCCCTGCGCTACCGGGTTATGATGGAAAAACGCCGGGATGGGGAAGTTTGCCATCATGTGCCCCATGGAGAAATACATTAGCACAGCCAGAAACAGAAGGGAGGAGATCAGCCGCTTTTTCAGGTTTGTGGTTTGCTCATCCTTTAAGGCAGTCTCTTTCTTTGGCATGTCCGAACCGTTCTGGAGAGCCGCGCCATAGCCCGCTTTTTCCACAGCGGCGATGATCGCCTCTGCATCCGCAGTCCCCTCGACCCCCATGGAATTGGTCAGAAGGTTCACGGCGCAGCTTCTTACACCGGGAACAGCCTTTACCGCCTTTTCCACTCTTGCGCTGCAGGCGGCGCAGCTCATGCCTGTTACATGATAGGTTTCCATCGACCCAACCTCATTTCATCAGCTTTTGCAGTGTTGCCACCAGCTCCTCCACGGTTTCCTCCTTGCCCTCCCGCAGATCCCGGGCGACACAGGAGCGGATGTGGTTCGCCAGCAGCTCCCGGTTAAAGGCGTTCATGGCGGCGGTTACGGCGGCGCATTGCACCAGAATATCGGCGCAGTAGGCGTTATTCTCCACCATGCCCCGAATCCCCCGGATCTGACCCTCCATGCGGTTTAGCCGGTGGATCAGGCTCTTGTATTCCTCCGGGCTTCGCCGGGTGGTCTTTCCGCAGGCGCAGACCTCTTTCTCCATATGCTCGCCTCCTGTCGTTGTTGTGACTTCATTATATACCCCCTAGGGGTATTTGTCAAGAGGGGAGGGCATCCCTTTGGATCATGGCGTCCGGTGCGCCTTCTCCCGGCAGTTCCGGCATTTTCAGCCTGTCAGCAAGCTGGGTGATGGTTTGACGAACAGCGGAGGGCAGCGCAAGAAATTCCCGCTCCTTCTGCGCCCTGACCCGGAAGGATCGCTGAAAGTTGGAAGCCACCACGGACTGCAGGGTGTCCGAATCCATGACCGCCCATTCTCTGAGCTGCATGGGACTTCCCACAAGCCGCTGAACAAGCTGGGGGAGCTTTTGAAATTCTGTGTCTGAATTATATGTACTGTTTCGTGTTGCCTTGCTGACCAGTTCCCACGCCTCCTGCGGGGTCATGGCTTCCGGCATACGAAGCTCGGTGAGCTTTGTCTTGATCACCCCCACCGGGGGCATAAAGCGGTTGGTATCCGTGGCAATGTGCGCCATGACCGCCGCCATCACCTCCCGGTAATCATCGTCCCGGAACTGCATGAACCAGAGGTTGATCTTGCTGTTCATAGCCATGTCTGACATCCCCCGGAAATCATCGGGATAGTTCGCCTGCATCACGGCGAGGATCTCTGCCATTTCTTTCTTTGTCATTCGTCAAATTCGCCCCTTTCCATCATGTCCAGGATCCGGTCTACCCCGGAGGTCGCTGTCCCTCCATGCCCGCCCTTCATGGGGTGACCTTCCCTTTGCTTCAGCTTTTCAAAAATGATCCCACGCCAGTTGGATGCCATGCACTTGCGGATCAGGTCGATCACCGCCTGCTCCCCATACTGATCCACCGCATCCTGAAGCTGGGAGATCAAAGCCTTCAGTCCCATGGGCTTGTAGGCTTCCCGGCGTTCTCTTTTGTATTTCAGCCAATTCTCCACCGCTTCGATCATGACAGGAGAAAGAGTGGTGGAGCTGTAATCAAAAGACAATACGGATACTCTTGCTTTTACAGCCTTTATATCCCGGGAATCCTCGTCTGACGAATCGTGGTACGAATCGTGGTACGAATCGTGGTACGATACATCATTGTCATTGTCATTCTCATTGTCATTCTCTTTTTCATTTTCATTTAATATAGATGAATCAAAGTCAAAAATTATTCTTTGCACAGTTTCGCATATGTCGTCATATTGGGCAATATGGGTGAACACCTGCCGGATAAGCTCTTTGTTTTTGACCGTGCGCATTTCTCTCCAAAGGCAATCCTCCACAGGCTTACCGCCCTTGACCACGGAATGGCGGAGATAATTTTTGATCGCCACCTCTCTGGTATCCTCAGAGAAGATGATCATGTTATATTGGGCTTGAAACCGCTGGAGGGCGGCTCTTACTCCCTCCATG
>JAZNYB010000133.1:0-3712 GCA_045594185.1 Faecousia sp.
TGCCCATACGCATGACGGAGGACTGGTTGTCCGTCACATTCACGGCGGTGATGTCACTTAAAAATTCCTTTGCTTCGGAAACAACATGATCCACATTGATACCTTTGGGAGGACCGACCTCCGCGGTAACTACAAACTTGCCGTTATCAAACAATTCGGTAATTCTCATGGTTTATTCCTCCCTTTATTTCACTTCATCATCGGTGGCGTAGTTACGCACCTGCACGGGGCACTTCAGGACATCCAGACGACCGATCTGCGCCAGTCTTCTCTGGATACGCTCCCAGCCACATTCCATGCCGGGGTCAACTTCGCACTTGCCGTTCTTGGCACCGCCGCACTGACCGTTGATCAGGCTCTTGGAGCAGGCGGTGATGGGGCAGATGCCGCCGGTCAGGTTCAGATAGCACTCGCCGCACTGCTTGCAGTCATGCTCCAAGGGAGTTACGCCCTGGAAGCCGGGCAGCGCATAGGTGTCACAGGCAGCAAAGACCCACTTGCCGGGGAACAAGTCAGCAGCAGTTTGCACACCAACGCCGCAGGAGAACACCAAAATGGCATCCGCCGCTTCAATTTCTGCTGCGTGCTTCTCCAGCCGCTGCTTCATATAGTCGGGGTTGCAGATATAGTCCGTGGTGATGATTCCGGTGACCTTGCCGGCTTCTGCCAGCTCCTTCTGCAATTCTTCCGCTTCCTTCTCAGGGAAGTGGATCTCCCGGCAGCCGTGGCAGTTGATGATGAAAACCTTACCTTCCGCCAAAGAGAGGATGGTTTCTTTTGCCTTCAGTTCTGTGATCAACATATTACTTCATCCCCCTTACGCCGTTTTTGCCCATTTTGATCATGGTGACCAAGGGCAGCTTGGAGGAGCAGATGTATTCGCAGCATCTGCATTCCAGACAGTCCATAATGCTCATATCCTTGCAGCCCTGCCAATCGGAAGCACCCACCAGCTTTACATAGTGCAAGGGCTTCAGCTCCATGGGACACACATCCACGCAGCGACCGCACTTGATGCACTCCTGCGGTTCGACTTCATCCACATCAATGGCGATAATGCCGTTGGAACCCTTCATAATGGGGGTATCCAGCGTGGTCTGGGGGAAGCCCATCATGGGGCCGCCTGCCTTGACCTGAGCCTCGGGATTGGTAATACCGCCGCAGTGAGCGATAAGCTCGGCCGCGCTGGTGCCGATTTTTACAATAAAGTTGCCGGGGTTGGGGATGTACTTGCCGGTAACGGTGGTGACACGCTCAACAAGAGGCATACCGGTCTGAATGGCATCGGAAATAGCCTTGACGGTGCTCACATTGCTGACCACGGCGCCCACATCCGCAGGCAGACCGCCGCTGGGAACACTGCGGCCCAGCGCTTTCTTAATGAGCATCTTTTCGCCGCCCTGGGGGTACTTGGTCTGGGCGACACAAATTTCCATACCTTCCTCGTTTGCCACCTTTTCCTGCATAAGGGCAACTGCATCGGGCTTGTTGTCTTCGATGACGATAATACCCTTGGGGGCATTCAATGTTTTCATCATGGCCCGCAGACCGAAGATGATGTCATCGGCGTATTCCAGCATGACCCGGTGGTCCGCGGTGAGCATGGGCTCACATTCGCAGCCGTTGAGCAGAACTGCTTCAATGGGCTTATTGGGCTTCAGCTTCACATAAGTGGGGAAGCCTGCGCCGCCCATACCAACGATACCGGCATTTTTCACGATCTCAATGATCTCCTCAGGAGTCAGTTCCTCCAAAGGCTTGTTGGGCTTAATGGATTCATGTACGGCATTCTTGCCGTCGGATGCAATGACCACGGACAGGCAGGTGCCTCTGCTGGCATGGGGACGATCCTCAATGGCAACGACTGTGCCGCTGACACTGGAATGAACAGGAGCGGAGATAAATCCTGCCGCCTCACCCAGCTTCTGACCCACCTTTACGGTATCTCCTACTGCCACCACAGGGGTAGCAGGTGCGCCCAGATGCATAGACATGGGAATAACCACCGTCTCAGGCACAGGGAAGCGAACCAAAGGCAGATGCTCTGTAGGCTCTTTCCCCTCCACAGGATGAACGCCGCCATAGTAACCGGCAAACCGCTTTGCCCGGATGGCTTTCACATATTCACTGATAACCTTGAAATTCACCTTGGAATAGTCCCGAACCTGAACGCCCTGAGCAGTCAGCTCATGGAGTCTACCCTGAGCGGCCAGTCTTTGCTGGATCTTTTCCCATGCGCAGTCCTTATCAGGAGAAACCTCGCACTTGCCGTTCTTGGCACCGCCGCACTGACCATTGACCAGACTCTTGGAGCAGTCCACAATGGGGCAGATGCCGCCGGTCATGTTTAAGTAACACTGGGCGCAGGCATCGCAAGCCTTTTTGGTCAGAGCCATGCCGTGATGACCGGTATAGTTCAGAGAATTGGCGGCAGCGATGACAGGAATGCCCGCCACGTCCGCTACCGTCTGGATACCCAGACCGCAGGAAATGACCACCACATTCTCAGTCCCCTGAGGGATCATGCCGGGGAGATTTTTCTGTGCCTTGGTCTTGTTGCACAGGAAATCAGCCTTTGCCGTGCCGGTGACAGTTTTGCCCAGACCTTCCGCAAAAGCAACGAAAGTCTCGCAGTCCGGCTCCTGAGCAGATTCAAATTCCTTGAAACACTTGTTACAGGCAATGACAAAGAGGTTGTCCTTCCCTTCCAAAATCCGGATCAGCTCATCCTCCGCCTTCAGCCTATACTTGGTATAGTTTTCCAAATGCTCACCTTCCTTACAAAATCGTACTTGGAAATTATGCGTAACCAGTATAACATACCCCATAGGATTTTTCCAGTATAATCTTAACGAATTAAGGGGGTTTCTGCAAAAAAGTGGAAAGAACCCTGAAAGAACGGAAAATTCCCCGCTCCGGGCAATCACAGAGCGGGGTTGTGGGATAGAATTGCATTATTTCCAGTCGTTCAGCTTACTAAATCAGCTTCAGCCACCGAAGCCCCTTTTCAATGCCATCCTCCAGCACCGAAGAAGTCACATAGACCGCCTTTTGGGTCAGAACAGGTGAGCTTCCTCCCACGGCAACAGGGTCTTTCACACAGGCAAACATGCTTAAATCGTTGGGACTGTCTCCAAAAGCGGCGGCATCCTCCCGGGCAAGAGAAAAATGCTCCAAAATACGCCGGATGCCGGTGGATTTGGTGTTCCCCAAAAGCACGGCTTCGATCATGCCCCGCCCCCGGTCGATGAGTTCAAAGTCCTTCCCCGCTTCCTGCCAGAATTTTTCCCTGTCACAGCCGGGGGCATCGTAGGCAATGAATTTCTGAAAGGAAAAATCCTCTCTGTCCGGGTCACGGATCACACACAAGCCGTCCGCCTGTATCCGCTCCACCTCCAAAAGAGCCTCCGGAGGAAGATAGCGGTCACCGTCCAAAACATAGCCCGATTCCGTCTCATAAAACACCGCCATGCCGGTGGCTCTCACCAGCTCCCGAACCTTGGCGCACTGCTCCTTTGTGGGGGCTGCGCTGTAGATCAGCACATTTCCTGCCCGAACCTCCAGCCCACAGCCGGACACGCAGCCGTCCCACGACAAAGCCCGCACTCTGGGGTCGATGTGGGTATAGGGTCTGCCGGTGTTGACCACTGCAAGATGCCCGTTCTTCCGCAGAGCGGCGATGGCATCTATGGCACTTTGAGGAAGTCGGAGG
>JAZNYB010000134.1:0-4930 GCA_045594185.1 Faecousia sp.
AATGTCAGCATATTTCCTTCCTCCTTTTGATAGATATACTCATTTTACAGAGAAAAGCCCTTATCGTCAACACTTCCCCATAGGTTTATTCCCATTTCCTGCGAATAATCGTTGCAATCCCCCCTGTTCTCCTTTATAATAGAGCCATAGCTCAGAAACAGAAAGGATGCTGTGTTACCATGAAATTTGATTTTACCTCCATCATTGACCGTGCGGGAAAGGATGCCATCGCGGTTGATCTTCTGGGCAACGGTTTTGCTCCCGGAGCACCCAAAGAGGGTTTTGATGCCATTCCTATGTGGGTGGCGGATATGAATTTTGCCACCGTTCCCGCCATTACAGAGGGCATCATTGAGCGTGCAAAGCACCCCTGTTACGGCTATTTCGCCCCCAGAAAGGAATACTATGATGCCATCATCCGCTGGCAGGAAAAGCGGAACGGTGTCAAGGGTCTGGAACCGAAGCATATCGGCTATGCCAACGGTGTTTTGGGCGGCGTGGTCAGTGCCGCAAATGTCCTTTGCTCCCGGGGCGACAAGATTTTAGTCCACAGCCCGACCTATGTGGGCTTTACCCATGCCTTGGGTGACTGCGGCTATGAGCTGGTACACAGCCCTCTGGTTTTGGACAAGGATGGCATCTGGCGCATGGATTTCCAGGACATGGAAGAAAAGCTGGTAAGCCAGAATATCCACACCGCCGTTTTCTGCAGCCCTCACAACCCCTGCGGCAGAGTTTGGGAGCGTTGGGAAATTGAGGGGGCTATGGAGCTGTTCAAAAAGCACAATGTCTTTGTCATTTCCGACGAGATCTGGTCTGACCTGATCTTAGGCGATCACAAACACATCCCCACTCAATCCGTGAGCGAGGATGCCAGAAACCGCACCATTGCCATGTACGCCCCCAGCAAGACCTTTAACTTAGCCGGTCTGGTTGGCAGCTACAGCATTGTTTACAACGACTGGCTTCGGGCAAGAATGGAGAAGGAGTCCTCTCTGTCCCATTATAACGGCATGAATGTCCTTTCCATGTATGCCCTCATTGGCGGTTACAGCGAACAGGGCGAGCAATGGCTGGAGGAGCTTCTGTCTGTTCTGGATGAAAATGTGGACTATGCGGTGAGCTTTATCCGGGAGAATTTCCCCGGAGTCACCGTCAGCCGCCCTCAGGGAACATATATGCTGTTCGTGGACTGCACCCGGTGGTGCAAGGAAAACGGAAAAACCATTGAGGAAGTGGAAAAAGCGGCGTGGGATGTAGGCGTAGCGGTGCAGGACGGCAGGATGTTCCACGGCCCGTGTCATTTGCGGCTGAATCTGGCTCTGCCCAAGTCCAGAGTGATGGAAGCCTTTCGCAGAATGAAGGAATATGTATTTGTAAAGTAAGCTGAAAGCTTCACCCAGCACCCCAACAGGAACAGGAGAAAACCATTATGAACTATGAGCAAATCAAAAAAGATCCCGCCATCCGTACCTACATCACCCAGGCAGACGCGTCTCTTGCGGCTCTGGGCTTTACGGAGCATAGCTTCGCCCATGTGACCAGAGTTGCGGAGATGTCCGGCTATATTCTGGAAACACTGGGGTATCCGGCCCGCACTGTGGAATTGGCAAAGATCGCCAGTTATCTCCACGACATCGGAAATCTGGTCAACCGCTCCGAGCATAGCCAGAGCGGAGCGGTCATGGCTTTCCGTATTCTGGACAACATGGGCTTCCAGCCGGAGGAAATTGCCCTCATTACCACAGCCATCGGCAACCACGACGAAGGCACCGGCGTACCGGTAAATGCCATGGCCGCGGCTCTGATTTTGGCGGACAAATCCGATGTGCGCCGCTCCCGGGTGCGCAATCAGGACAAAAACACCTTCGACATCCACGACCGGGTGAATTATTCCGTCACACAGTCCATCCTCTCCATCAGCAAGGATCTGTCCTTTGTGGAGCTGAAGCTCACCATTGACACCGGGCTCAGCTCCGTTATGGACTATTTCGAGATCTTCCTGGGGCGCATGATCCTGTGCCGGAAGGCGGCGGAACGGCTGGGACTGCGGTTTAAGCTGGTGATCAACGAGCAGCAGCTTTTGTAAGGAACGGGGTTGCCCTAAAGAGTAAAATGCACCCTGCAAGGTGGGAAAGTGCCTTGCAGGGCAATGTTATTTATATTGATTCAATGTTCTTGCGTTCATCACTTTTGTGATGCCATTTTTCCAAAACAGCTTCAACCTGTGCAATCAGTTGTTCTTTATTCGGCATATACAGGATATATCGTGAAGCAAAGACATTATTAGAGAGGCTACCCAACGCATATTCAGCAGCGACACTATCCTTATCCGTACATAAAATGATGCCAATAGGCGGATTGTCCTCGGGGTCGTTGACCTCCGCAGCATAGTAATTCAGATACATGTTGATTTGTCCGGCAGCTTCAGGTGTCAATTTGGTAGTTTTTAACTCTATCAGCACATACGCTCGAAGAATCTTGTTATAGAACACCATATCCACATAGTAATGCGTGTTGTTTAATGAAATTCTCTGCTGCGTACCAACAAACATGAAGCCACGACCAAGTTCCAATAAGAACTTTTCGATTTGCTGTACCAGTGCCCGCTCCAAATCGCTTTCCATCATCGGTTTATCTTCCGGCAGCCCTAAAAACTCAAACACATAGGGATCACGGATAATATCTGCAGGCTTGGAAATTTCATTTCCATGGAGAGCCATAGCCAACACTTGTTGTTTGTCGGCATCTCTGCGGGATAGAAGCAACCGTTCAAACAACGAGCTTTCAATTTGGCGTTTCAGTTCTCGAACCGACCAGTTAGAATTTACAGCTTCCTTTTCATAAAAGCTACGCTTGTCCGAGTCGGAAATCGACAACAGTTCACAATAATGCGACCAACTCAATTTAACAGACACTGTCTGTTGAATTTGATAGTTTTGATAAAAACGGCGCATAAACTGAATATTCGACACAGAAAACCCTTTACCAAACTCCTTTGTAAGCTCTTTTGACAGGACCCTGATGGTCTGTTTTCCGTAATCCGCTCTTACTGCACCGGCTTGCTCATATTCGCAAATAATACGACCAATATTCCAATAGGCATTCAAAATTTGGTTGTTGACCTGCCGCGCCACATTACTGCGGGCAGTATCCAAAATGCTTTTGATCTCCTGTAAAACAGAAGGCATTTCCACCGCAATCACTAAATCCTTATCTGTCATAAACCCACCACTTTCCTAAGAAATAGCATTCAGTATCTCTACGGTTTTCATTAGAAATACCTGAACACATCTCATTTGCTCATCAGTAATTGATTTTAAGAGATTACTTTGTAAGTATATACGCAATTACACATTTCTGCAAGGCGTTTCAAACAACAAATTTGCTTATGTTCTGCGCGGCAAAATTGTGTTTGTTATGGATCACACGCCTCATTTAACCGCCCAAGAATTTGGGCTATCCGCTCCGTATTTATTTTCCTTTTGTTCCCCTCAATTACAATGGTGAGATTGTCTGTACGGAAAATCTCCCGGGCAGCGACCATGACCGTCTCTTTGGTCACAGAAGAAAGCTTACCTAAACCTTTCTCAGAATAAATAATCGGATCGGTTTTGAGAATGTGGTTGTTGTAAGCAAGGCTCCAGTTCAGCTCAGGTGGGTTATCCAAAAGTGTGAGCCAGGTGGAGATTTCATAGCTTAGATTTGCCTCAAAGTGAAAGTTCCCCCGCTTTAAGGCACACAGGGTATCCACCACGCAGGAAACAGAATCTTCCAGCTTATGGGGCATAATATCATAGTTAAATTGGTAACAGCCCACATTATCATACTGTTCATGGGTGCTGTTGTACGAATAGACCAGCCCGGTATCCTCGGACAAAAAGCGGTACAGCAAGGCCTTATCCCCTGAGAATAAAATCTGATAGATCAGAGCATTTACACCCCCAGTGAACTTTCCAGGATTTTCATCAAAGGAGAACCACACCGAATGGTATCTGCTGTCTTTGACCTTGATAAAGCCATCTCTATGGAAAAAGCCCTCCGAAAGGGATACTTCATTCCTGGGTGCATTATCAATCGTAGTAATATGGAGAGTTTGTAAGCGCTGAATCAGGACATTTATTCTTTCTGCATTGATATTGCCCGTTCCATAGAAAAAGCAGTTATTCCCGGCAAAAACCTGGCGGCGGTAGACCTCCAGTTTAGAAACAGTCATCCGATCCAGTACATCGCAGTAGCCAACTATGAGCTTATCGTTACTGGTGTTCCTCCAAATCTGCTGGGAGGAAAAGAATTTCATGGAGTGCCTCTGGTCATCCTCCCGAATCTCTGCCTTGATCCGTTTGCGTTCCAAATCAAATTCCTCTTTGCTGATTTGAATTTCCGCAAAGACACTGCACAGAACTTCACAGGCAAATTCATAACCAAAAACCGGCCCATCTATGGAAAAGCATACAAACTCATTGTAAGTCGTACCGGAAAAGGAAAGCCCATTGAGTGCCAGAAGCTCATAGAATGCACTTCCGTACTTATGCTTGATGCTCCGGAAAATGATATGTTCCAAAAAATGGGTGATGCCGTTATTTTCCCTGCTCTCAAACAGACTGCCTGCTCTTGCGTACAGCCCCAGGCAGAAGCTGTTTTGCGCTTCGTTGGGAAAGTTAAACAAGGTCATCCCATTGATTTTGTACGCCTGCTCTGTCACAGCAAGAGCCTCCTTCCGTTTTCTTTAGAAATTTCTTGCAAAACACCACCGACGAGCTTCGCCGGTGGTAATTTTATCTCAATAATTCCCTCTCCCTTTGAGCATTCTCACATCCTGCCCCACAAATGTTACCTGCCGGAAGCTGCCCAAAAGCCGGGAAGCGATGGCAGGACCATACCGCTGGCTAAAATCCTGAGATTGCAGGTTGGAAGAAACGATGGTGGG
>JAZNYB010000135.1:0-7597 GCA_045594185.1 Faecousia sp.
GAATTTCGTTGGCTGTTTTTCGCTCTTCGCTTAAACAACTTATCATAAATTGTCCAAGGTGTTTGTTTGTATCAATCGTTATTCAATTTACAAGGTACATCCGCTTCCCGCTCTCGCAGCAAGCTCGTCTATACTATCACATCTTTATCCGCTTGTCAAGCACTTTTTTCAAGTTTTTTGAACTTTTTTCGTCCTCTCAGGGGCTTCGTGACAGTTTTTCACGCCTCTCGCAAGGCGCCCGCATATATTAGCAGAACAATCACCCTTTGTCAACCCCTTTTTTCAACTTTTTTCAAGTTTTTTCTGATTATTTTTTCAACCGCCAGAGGTTGTGGACTTGCCGCTTTCACCCTCACAAGATGTGGTTTTCCTATCCCTTTCTTTTCACCAACGCTTCTATTGCAGGTATGATATACCACAAAACCAAAGCACCCAGAGCCGCCGGAACTGCCGGAATCTTTTCTCCCAAGGGATAAAACGCCGCACCCAGCCCCGCCGTGATCCACACAAACACTTTTCTCTTTCCCGGCAAGAGTCGATCCCCCATTTCTCCCGCCGCCGAAAGAAACAGGCTCAAGAGGCTGAACCAGCTCAAAGTCATAATGGCAGCCACCAATGCTTCAAACCGCTCTGCCGCACCCAACACCTGGATTCCTCTGACCATTTCCAAAAACGCCCCCGGTGTCCTGGCCGCCACCCAAGGAGAAAGCACCCCCGCCGTAAGCAAAGAAATAAGCACTGCCGCCCCGATCAGTACAAGCACCCAAAGCCACAGGCTTCTCCCCTTCTTTCTGGGGAAAAGCAGCGCCACACCGGGAACGAGCAGCACCGGAAGCTCGCCCCCTGCAGAAATCTGCCCGCTGGGATATAAATATCTGACCTGCGCATCAGGCAAAGCAAACGCGGCTAAAATCACAAAGCCCAGCCCCACAAACCAAATCACAGTAGCCCCGGCTCGCTGTGCCGCTCCATTACCCCGTCTTGCGGAGCAAGCAGCCAAAGCAAGCAGCACCACCGGGATCGTCCAGCCTGCTTTGGCAGTCTGCCAGCATTTTTCCACAAATGCCGTCGTCACGATCACCGCAAACATAAGAAACAAAAGCTGCAAAAACGCTATGAACCTCCCTGACTCCTGACTTCCGGCAGTTATCATCTCTGTCCAAAGAAACAGGATTCCCGCCCCCAAAGCCACCGTCAGTGTCCAGAGCCAGGGAGAGCCGCCCAGCCACTGCGCCATAGGAGCCAGCATAGCCGCCCCCACCCAAACCCAAAGGTCTTTACTTTCCAGCTTCTCCCCCATAAAGCACAAATCTCCCCTCTTTTTCCTCCAGCCGGGGCAGTTCCCGATTCTCTGCCCGCAAACTGATCAGGCTGCTGTCCGGCTTATGGGCAGCAAGAAATTTCCCCGCCGCCTCCAAATCAGAAATTTCTCCCCCGAGGCATACAACGCAGTTGGGGCTCAAGGCATCATTAGACAAGACCTCCTCCAAAAGCCTTTCATCTTCCAAAATAAGAAAGGTCACTGTGCCTTGAAAAATCGTTCCAGCCGAGGTCTTTTCCATGTTTTCCATCGCTTTTTGCCATGTGGCACCCACTCCCATATCCCCGGTATCTGTGGTCAGATATACCACGCCCCTATCCCGCTCCGCGGCGATGATCCGGACAGGATGGAGCTTGCCCACATCATAACCCGAAAAAGGCACAGCTCCCAAAACGATAACCCCGACCAGCATAATACTATATATAATAGAGTGTTTCATAGCTCACCTCTGATTTTTCTTGTCTACGGGGCGCAGGTATTCATCCCGCCACTTCTCTTTTTTCAGCAGCCGCCGAAAAATCCCGGGCTGCTTCCCGGCAGAAAAGGGAGCTAAATAAGGCACATCCATACTGGTAAGACCGGACAGATGAATAACCAAAGCAATCAGCCCCACCGCCATGCCGAACAGCCCGCCAACTGCCGCAACCATCGTAATTCCGAACCGCCAAAGGCGAATGGCATCGGCAAAGTCCCGCTCAGGAAGGGCAAAGCCGCAAATTCCCGCCGAAGCCACCGCGATCAATGCCGCCGGAGAGATCAGCTTGGCTTCCACTGCCGCCGAGCCTACCACTAGACCACCGATAATAGAAACCGATTGCCCAATAGACTGAGGCAGATGGATTCCCGCTTCCTGCAAAATTTCAAATGCCAGAAGCAGACCCAGCACCTCCAAAATCGTTGGAAAGGGCACAGATTGCTTGCTTTCGATGATAGAACGCAGCAGAGGCAGAGGTATCATTTCCGGATGATAAGTCACCATAGCCACATAAAAAGCGGGCAGCAGCAGACTTAAAAGCAGCGCCCCATAGCGCAGCACCCGCAGAGCCGAAGCCGTGAGATAATCCCGCCCCCTGTCCTCCGGGCTGCTCATAAGATACCCAAGATCCACAGGGAGCAGATACCCTTGGGGCAGCCCGTCCACCAGAAGCCCCACTCGTCCCGCCAAAAGTCCCTGAGAAAATTTGTCCGCCCGCTGTGTATACTGCAAAAGAGGAAACGCCGTAGGGCGTGAGCCTGTGACATATTCCTCCACCGCCGCCGGAGAGATCAATCCGTCAATGTCGATCTCCCCAAGGCGTTTTTTCATTCGCTCCACCAAAGAAGGATCTGTAATCCCCTCCACCCAGGCAACGGTCACATTGGTCAGACTCCGTTTCCCCACCTGGGTGCTATACAGCCGCAGCTCAGGGCTTCGCATATGACGGCGCAGGATGCTGGTATTGGTGCGGACGGTTTCCGTAGAGGCATCCTTTGGGCCTTTGACGGTGTTTTCCACCTCCGGCGCGCTCAAGCCCCGCTTTTCCCCGGTCTTGGCTTCATAGGCAACCGCCCCCGCTCCGGGAAACAGCACCACGCAAAAGCCGTTGACCAGCTTCAGGGCAACAGTGTCCAAATCTTTCGCTTCCCCGGCTACGGCACTATAGACCTCGCCATAAAGTGCTTGCCGGTAAAGCTCCTCCATAGAGCCGGTTTTCAGATTTTGTGTCAGGGGTTTCAGAACATAGTCCGCAACATCTCCCCCGGACACCAGTCCGTCGATCATATAGGCATAAAGGGTCACGCCATGGAGCCGCAGCTCCCGGCGCACAAAATCGTCTGCGTTGCGGAAAATGCAGCGAATGTTGGGGTCATTCAGTTCACCCGGATATTGGGGTTGGGTCATGGCGTCTCACCTCTGGGGTAGTTTACCACAGGGGCAGGGATTTATGCAGAATTTTCCGCAATTGCGGCAATAATATAAGGTACAACAAGTAGCAACGCTCATTGTACCTTTTTGTAGGTATATTTCATTTTAGTCATGGACAGTTTTCTCGTACCATTACTCGTCATACTCCCGGATTTCAACTTCGCCCCAATACTCCCGGAACGCCTCCAAATAGGCTTTTCCCTTGGTTTCAGGATTCATAAAATGGATATTCCCCACCAGCAAAAAGTTGCTCCACCAGTGCTTTCTAAGTAAATCGTACTTTTCGTGGGGCAGAGGGTCAGCGGGCTTGATAACGACACAAATCATTTCCTGATTTACCCTGCTTACACGCCACGACAAACCGATGCTACAGCCCTTTTTTGTATATTTTACATATACTACCTGCGCCACATGCTCCCATGATGTTTTATCGATAGGAATACCCAGCCATGTTACAGTGAAATGCTCCCGGCTCAAAATATATCCGCGTGCTTCTGCGATGATAACGAAGGGAGTTGCTATCAAAAATGTAATAATTGATGCACGCAAACCATGCATCCCCGGACGTGGATTTTGATGCAGGTCATGCAGACACCAAACGCAAAAAAGGAATCCAAGTATCATTAGAATAACCGTTCCCCAGCCAGCATGGATTTGGTATTTATCTGCATCAGTTTTGGAGCCCGCCTTTTTCTTGCCCACTTTTCTTTCTCCTTTCCTATTCCCAACGCCACATGCAGCCCCCATGCTTCTTGTCGTGCTTTAGCATTGTGAGACTGTATGCCATCGATGTATTACAATATTATAATATCAACCCCAACGCAAGTTGTCAAGAGAAGAACCATCCCCTTCCCCTCTCCCAAAACCCTCCACCCACGGAAGAACACCCTCAAAATCCCCTTACAAAACAGAACCCCGATTTATAAATTTATTGCCCGCATATACCGTTTTTGTGTAAACACCTTAGTTTATATGTACAAAAATGTAAAACGACCGTCCCAATCCATTGACAAACACTCCAAATTGTGTCATACTATTTTGTGTGCCTATATTATATCAGGAGGGAATTACCATGCTGTTCAGCGAACTTTATGTAGGTCAGAAGGACTCCCTGCAAAAGACCTTCACCGATGAAGATGTACGCAAGTTTGCGGAAATCACCACCGATGTCAACCCCATCCATCTAGATGATGAGTATGCCAAGACCAGTATTTTCGGTCGCCGCATTGCCCACGGGATTCTGGTATCCGGGCTGATCTCCGCCGTGATTGCCAATGTACTTCCCGGTCCAGGCTCTATTTATATGGGTCAGGAGCTGCGGTTCACCGCCCCTGTATTTTTGGGCGACACCATCACCGCAGAGGTAGAGGTGGCAGAGCTTCGGCAGGATAAGCGGATCGCCAAGCTCATCACCACCTGCAAAAAGCAGGACGGCACCACGGTCATTACCGGGCAGGCTACCGTCAAACTGGAAAAGTAAACGGACAGCTTTTCGTCCGGAATAAATCAAGGAGGACTTATGGCAGAGTACAAATCCGTTCTTTTTGAGCAGATGATTCGTGAATTTGCGGAAAAGGAGGTCAAACCTCTGGCACAGGAGATTGATGAGGAAGAACGCTTCCCTTCAGAAACTGTGGCAAAAATGGCAAAGCTGGGACTGTTTGGCATTATTATTCCCAGACAGTACGGCGGCGCGGGTGCCGGCTACCGGGAATACATTTATGCCGTAGAGGAGCTTTCCAAGCACTGCGGCACTACCGGCGTTATTCTTTCCGCCCACACCTCTCTGTGTGCCGCTCCCATTTTGGAGTTCGGCACAGAGGAGCAGAAGCAGAAATACTTGCCCGATCTGGCAACCGGTCGTAAGCTGGGCGCATTCGGCTTGACCGAGCCCAACGCCGGCACCGATGCAGGCAATCAGCAGACTGTCGCTGTGGAGAAAGAGGATCACTATCTGCTCAACGGCACCAAGATCTTCATCACCAATGCCGGAGAAGCCGAAACTTATGTAGTCATCGCCGTCACCGGAAAAGGCCCTAAGGGTCCGGAAATGACTGCTTTTATTGTGGAAAAAGCCTTTGAGGGCTTCACCTTTGGTAAGCATGAGAAGAAAATGGGCATCCGCGGTTCAGCGACCAGAGAATTGATCTTTGAGAATGTAAAGGTTCCCAAGGAGAATATGCTTGGCAAACGGGGCGACGGCTTCAAGATCGCCATGAAGACCCTGGACGGCGGGCGTATCGGTATCGCCGCTCAGGCATTGGGCATTGCGGAAGGAGCATTGGACACCACCGTCGCCTATGTCAAGAGCAGAAAGCAGTTCGGCAGACCCATTTCCGCTTTCCAGAACACCCAGTTCCAGCTCGCGGATATGGCAACCAAGATCGCCGCCGCCAGAGCCCTTGTGTACATTGCCGCCGATGCCAAGCAAAATAAACTGCCCACTCTGTCCGTAAACGCGGCGCAGGCAAAGCTGTTCGCCTCAGAGACTGCTATGGAAGTCACCACCAAGGCGGTTCAGCTCCACGGCGGGTATGGCTACACCCGGGATTATGCCGTAGAACGCATGATGCGGGATGCCAAGATCACAGAGATCTACGAAGGCACCAGTGAAGTGCAGCGCATGGTCATTTCCGGCGCACTGCTGAAAAAGTGAGGGCTGACATGAAGATAATTGTTTGTATTAAGCAGGTTCCCAACACCACGGAGATCAAGATCGATCCCGTAACCAACACCTTAAAGCGGGACGGCGTACCCAGCATCATCAACCCGGACGACAAAGCCGCCATCGAAGCCGCTCTGCAATTAAAGGAGAAGCACGGCGCACAGGTCACCGTCATTTCCATGGGCCCTCCTCAGGCGGAAAAGGCACTGAGAGAAGCCCTTGCCATGGGTGCAGACGAAGCATTTTTGATCACCGACCGTGCCTTCGGCGGCTCTGACACCTTGGCGACCTCTACCATCATCGCCGCCGCCATCCGCAAGCTGGGTGCCGATGTGGTATTCTGCGGGCGGCAGGCAATTGACGGCGACACCGCTCAGGTGGGCCCCCAGATCGCCGAGCATCTGGGCATCCCCCAGATCACCTACGCCGCAGACCTCTCCTATAATGAAGAAAGAGGCGTTCTGACCGTAAAGCGGCAGTTCGAGGATCGCTATCAGATCCTGGAAGTCTCCGGTATGTGTCTGGTCACAATGCTGTCCACCATGAACACCCCCCGGTACATGAATATGTGGGACATCGTGGCGCAGGACGAAAAGGAAGTTGGCAAGATCACCTTTGCGGATCTGGAGCTGGACAGAGAAAGAATCGGTCTGACAGGCTCTCCCACCAAGGTCAAGAGCACCGCCACCAAGCAATTTGATAAGACCATTGAAACTCTGGAGCTGGATGCGGAGCAAGCCGCTAAAGCCATCGTAGCAGCTCTGTCCCAGAGACATCTGATTTGATGGAGGTGCTGAGAATGAGTAACAATATTTGGGTATTTTGCGAACAGAGAGACGGTCAGCTTCAAAGTGTCGCTCTGGAGCTTTTGGGCGTTGCCAGAGAGCTGGCAGACAAGGTAGGCGTCAAGGTTGGCGCGTTGCTGCTGGGTCATCATGTGGAAGAACAGATAAAGGAGCTGATCGCCTACGGTGCGGATCAGGTCTATGTAGCGGACGATGAAGCATTGGCACAGTATACAACAGAACCCTACGCGCAAGCCGTGTATCAGATGGTCACAGAGCATACGCCCGCAACGATCCTCTTTGGAGCAACCTCCATTGGTCGTGATCTAGCTCCCCGGCTGTCCGCCCGCCTTCGCACCGGTCTGACCGCCGACTGCACCAAGCTGGAAATCGACGAGGAAGGCAGCCTCTTTATGACTCGTCCTGCCTTTGGCGGAAACCTCTTTGCCACCATCATCTGCCCCAACACCAGACCCCAGATGTCCACGGTGCGTCCCGGCGTTATGCAAAAAATGGAGCCGGACTATGCCCGTGAAGGGGAGATTATCCCTGTTTCCGTGGCTTGGGACAAGAGCAAATTCGCAGTGCGGATCGTTGAGGAAGTCAAGGAAACCCAGAGCGTGGAGAAGATCGAGGATGCCAAGATCCTTGTCTCTTGCGGTCGTGGTGTAAAGAATACGGAACCTGCCTATGAACTGGCAAAGAATCTCAAGGGCACCGTATCCTCCTCCCGCGCATTGGTGGATGCGGGCATTATGGAGCACAGCCGTCAGGTTGGTCAGACCGGCAAGACCGTCCGTCCTGAGGCATACTTGGCTTTCGGTATCAGCGGTGCCATCCAGCACCTTGCGGGCATGGAGGAATCCGAGTTTATCGTGGCAGTCAACACCGACAAAGCCGCCCCCATCTTCAAGGTGGCT
>JAZNYB010000136.1:0-8794 GCA_045594185.1 Faecousia sp.
TGAGCGGGGCTACGAAAATCTCGTAGGTAAGCTCACTGCCCTGGGCGCGGATATTTGCCGGGTAGAGTAATTTCAGAAAGAAAACGCCCCGGTTTTGTGAAAGCGCAAAATCGGGGCGAGTTGCGTTGAAACTAGGAAGGATCGTTAAAGGAGGAGCCGATGGATCAACAGCTTGCCCCCCGCAGAGGGTATCTGAACGAGAATTTCCGGCTGTTTTGTCTTGCTGATGCCCATATGAAGCCGGTGGATTGGCATTACCACAATTTCCATAAGCTGGTATTTTTCCTTGCCGGTCATGCCAGCTATGCCATTGAGGGGCGGGGCTATGCTTTAGAACCGGGAGATATGGTTCTGGTTCCCGCCGGATGTATCCACAGACCGGAGGTGCAGCCGGGTCTTGCCTATGAGCGGTATATTCTTTATATAGACCCCCAATATCTGCGCCGGCTTTCCACGGAACAAACGGATCTGGAGCTGTGCTTCCGTCAGGTCAATGTGGAAGACGGCTTTGCCCTCAGACCCGGTGGGGAGGGAGAGATACAGGAACTTTTGGAGGAGCTTCGTGCCGCGCAGGATACGGTTGGCTTCGGGCAGGATGTTTTGTGTCAGGCACTTGTGGTTCGGCTTCTGGTTTCCATCACCAGAAATCTGGAGGAGCATCGTCTGCGCCATGTGACCTCCGCTGCCTGTGACGAAAAAATTGTTGCCGTTTTGAAGTATCTGAATCTCCATTTGTGCCAGAGCATTTCCATTGACGATCTGGCGAAGCAGTTTTTTATGAGCAAATTCTATATGATGCGCCGTTTCAAGGCAGAGACGGGCTACACCATCCACAGCTACCTTACGGAAAAGCGGCTGCTTCTTGCCCGCCAGCAGATCGGTCAGGGAAAAAGTCTTTCTCAAGTCTGTGGGGATTGCGGCTTCGGGGATTACTCCACCTTCTCCCGTGCCTACCGCCGCCATTTCGGGGTCAGCCCCGGAACACCTCTGGAGGAAAAAGGGAAGGGCTTCCCCACAAAGCCGGAAGAATAGAAAACGCCCCTCTGCCCAATAAAGGGAGGGGAGTCGGTTAGGATAACAGGGAAGAATGAAGACATAGCAGATGGTATAATCTGCCAAAAAAGAACATATTCAGAGAGAAACGGGGCTTCGGTTATGAAGAAGGTTCAGAAATCAAAACTGCTTTCAGATTTTATAGAGGAGATCCAGACAAAAAATCGTAACCCGGATGAGGAACATACCCGGGTTTTGGAAATGTTGGCAGACAAGGATACCAACCCCGAACGAATTTTTCCACCGGGAACGGAGCTGTACCGTTGTCGGCTCGTCCATCGGGGAGACAAGGTTGGCAAGGAGGCTGCAAAGGGCTTTTTTGGCTTCGATGCTTCGGGCAGCTTTATCGCCCCTTGGGACAAGACCTCGGATATGCGAGCCAATTATAAGTACATCCCCTACTTATATTGCGCCAATCATCCTTATCTTGCCGTGGTTGAGGTTCGCCCCCGTTTGGGAGCAAAAGTCAGTGTCGCAACCATAGTTGTGGAGCAGGAGCTAAAGCTGCTGGACTTCACTATGGTTGGAAAAAGTCGAAAAGCCATGAGCGAGACGAAAAAGAATCTGTTTGCGGCTCTGTCAGAAATGTACTCCACCCCGGTAACAGAGGATGACGATACATTGGAATACATACCAACCCAGTATATAGCGGAGTACGCCAAAAAGCGGGGCTATGATGGGATCATATTCAAAAGCTCTTTGACCCCGGAATGGAATGAAACGGAAGCGGATCGATATAATGTGGTCATTTTTTCCTATGATAAGTGCAGAGCCAGTCGTTCAAATTTGGTGGAGATAAAGGAAGTTTGCTATAAAATCGAACGGGCAGATTCCGATGTGTTGACAAAGTTGGAGATCCATACAAAAAGGGAGCAGAAATTTTATGTGGAGAAAAGTCAGATGCTCCAGCAATGCGCCCATGAGGAGAATTTGAACGCCGCGCGAGTAACCCCGGAAATCGCCGCTGGGGTATAGGGATAATCCAAAAATCTCCTTTCAGCCTATTGTAAAACCCCCAAAAACATGGTAAAATATCTCAGTTTGCATATTGATTTTTACGGATTCAGGAGGCTGCTATGTTATACGCCTTTATTCCCCATTAGATTCTTCCATAAACCAAACAAACACCAAAACACTTATGGAGGAACGAATGATGTCTAATTTACAACAGGAAATCAACCGCCGCCGCACCTTTGCCATTATTTCCCACCCCGACGCCGGTAAAACCACCCTCACGGAGAAATTCCTGCTTTACGGCGGCGCCATCGCCCAGGCAGGTGTGGTCAAGGGAAAAAAGAACCGCCGTGCCGCGGTGTCCGACTGGATGGAGATCGAAAAGCAGAGAGGTATCTCTGTGACCTCCTCCGTTTTGCAGTTCCAGTGGGGCGGCTGCTGCATCAACATTCTGGATACCCCCGGTCACCAGGACTTCTCCGAGGACACCTACCGCACCCTGATGGCGGCAGATTCCGCGGTCATGGTCATTGACGGCAGCAAGGGCGTGGAGGCGCAGACCCGGAAGCTGTTTAAGGTCTGTGCTATGCGGCATATTCCCATTTTCACCTTTGTGAACAAAATGGACAGAGAAGCCAAAGACCCCTTCGACCTTTTGGAGGAATTGGAGCGGGAATTGGGGATCGAAACCTATGCCATGAACTGGCCCATTGGCTCCGGCAAGGAGTTTCAGGGTGTGTATGACCGGCAGGGCAGCCAGCTTTTATTCTTCTCCTCCGGCGCGGCGGGTCGCAACCGTGCGGGCAAGCAGGAAATTGATCTGTACGACAGCAAGGTGGACGACATTCTGGGCGCGGACAAGCACCAGCAGCTTATTGACGAGGTGGAGCTGCTCAGCGCGGGACGGGAGCTGGATGTGGCAGAAGTCCAAAAGGGAAGACTTAGCCCTGTGTTCTTCGGCTCGGCTCTGACCAATTTTGGCGTAGAACCTTTTTTGGAAGAATTTTTGAAAATGACCCCGCCACCTCTGTCCCGGACGGCAGACTGCGGTGTCATTGATGCCTTCGACCCGGGCTTCTCCGCTTTCGTATTCAAAATTCAGGCGAATATGAACAAAGCCCACAGGGATCGCCTTGCCTTCCTTCGTATTTGCTCCGGCAAGTATGAAAGAGAGGCGGAAGTGTTCCATGTGCAGGGCAACAAGAAGATGCGCCTGAGCCAGCCCCAGCAGATGATGGCGGCTGACAGGGAAATCGTGGAAGAAGCCTATGCCGGTGATATTATCGGCGTGTTTGACCCCGGCATCTTCTCCATCGGTGACACGGTTTGCACCCCCGGAAAGAAGTTTAAGTTCTCCGGCATCCCCACCTTCGCCCCGGAGCATTTCGCCAGAGTTTCTGCCAGAGATTCCATGAAGCGCAAGCAGTTTGTGAAAGGCACGGAGCAGATCGCCCAGGAGGGTGCGATCCAGATCTTCAAGGTTCCCGGCTCCGGTATGGAGGAAGTCATTGTTGGCGTTGTGGGCGTTTTGCAGTTTGAGGTTTTTGAGTACCGCATGAAGAACGAGTACGGCGTAGACCTTCGCATTGAAAATCTGCCCTACGAGGAGCTGCGCATGATCGACAGCTATCCCGGCAATTTGGAAGACCTGAATCTGGGCAGTGACGCGGAGCTTTTGGAGGACTACCGGGGCAGATCCCTTCTGGTATTCACCAGCTTCTGGGCGATCGACTTTACCGCCCGGAGAAATCCCGGCTTGAAGCTCTCGGAGATCACCGTGGAGCAGGAGGAAGAATAAGGGCAGCAAGCCCAATGGTATGCAGGACGATGGAATGGCAGCAAAAATCCAATGGACTGCTTTTGCGAGTGTCTCTGCGCCGGATACAAAATATTGATTATAGAACCAAAAATGAAAATCGGGCAGTACGGGGCGGCTTCCCTGTTCTGTCCGATTTTGTTGCTTGGTATTATTTTGCCCCTTCGTCCGCAACCGCCGGAAACCACAAATAATGCGCTCCGCCTTTCAGCTCTGTGCCCCGAAGCTCTGCCAGCTCAGACACGGTGACAAACACAAACCCCTTTTCCGTGAGCGCATCCACCGCCTGCAAGACACCATCCACGGTGGCGTATTTCATGTCGTGAAGGAGGACGATGTCTCCGTCCTTCGCCTGACGGATGATTTTACCGGCGATGGCAGCGGCATCCAATCCTGTCCAGTCCTTTGTGTCCAGATTCCACAGCACAATGGGCATCCCCTCCGCCTTTGCGATCCGGTCAACAGCATCTCCGCAGCAGCCTCCCGGTGGGCGTAAAAGATAAGCGTGTTTCCCGGTCTGTCGCAAAATCAGCTCCCGGGTGCGGTGCAGCTCCTTTTGTAAAGTGCCGCTGTCCATGGATTTCATAGACTTGTGGCTGTAGCCGTGTAGCCCGATCTCGTGTCCCCCGGCGGCAATGAGGGGGGCAATTTTGGGATACTCCTCCAGCCGATAGCCACAGAGGAAGAAGGTCGCCCTTGCCCCTCGTCTCTCTAATCCGTCCAGGAGCTTCCGTGTAATGCACCCGGAGGGACCATCGTCAAAGGTCAAAGCGATGAACCCGGCGGAGTCCCCTTGAGATGCTCTGCCGCTTCCGGCACAGAGGGCAAGGATCAGGAAAAACAGAAAGACGAGTCGGTATTTTTTCATGGTCATGCCCTCCTTATGGCATTGTGTCCCTTGACGAGCCGGGGGACATGGGGTAAGATAAATAAAAATAGTGCGTATTCCGATTTATCGGCGCGTTTGTACCACCCTCCGCAGGGTCGTCCGCCCCTACGAAACCGGGGGCAATTGACAACTGACCGATAAACCAAAATTCTCAAAAAGGAGCTTTTCATTATGGCTCAAATTCTTTGCCCCCTGTGTTCCGGGGTGCTGGAAACAGAACCTCACCGCCTGGTCTGTCCCAAGGGACATTCCTTTGATATAGCGAGACAAGGTTATGTAAACCTGCTGCCTGTGACACAGAAACATTCCCTCCACCCCGGGGACACCAAGGAACAGGTTGCCGCTCGCCGGGCGTTTCTGGATGGCGGCTTCTATGCGCCCATTGGACAGGCGGTTTCCCGGGCGGCGGCAAAATTTTGCACTCCCGGGGGAGAAATTCTGGATGTGGGCTGCGGGGAAGGGTATTACAGCGCACAGGTTTGGAAGGCTGTTCCATGCTCCCGGCTGTATGGGCTGGATATTTCCAAGGATGCGGTGCGCCTTGCGGCAGGGCGGCACAAGGGAGCTTTTTGGCTTTGCGGCACGGGAGCGAAGCTGCCCTTTGGTCAGGAATTTGACCTGCTTCTCAGCCTGTTTGCTCTGACTATCCCGGAGGAGTTCAGCCGTGTTTTGAAGCCCGAGGGTATTTTCGTTCAAACCCTGGCGGCGCGGGATCATCTTATGGGCTTAAAAAGCGTTATCTACCCGGAAATTCTCTTAAAAGAGAAGGATTCTGTGCCGCTCTTGCCCGGTTTTGAGCTTTTGGACAGCCGCCCGGTGCGCTTTTCCTTTACGGTGCAGGGAAAGCAAATTCAAAACCTCCTGTCCATGACCCCTCATTTTTGGAGGATCAGCAAGGAGGGTGCAAAGCGGCTGGATGAATTGGAGGAATTGACGGATACCGCCAGCGTGGTGGTGAATATTTATAGGGCAATCAAGGATTGACCCTCAATATAAATCCTTGAGGGGATTTTCCATATGCGCTTTGCGCTCGATATGTGCTTCGCACTCCATATGCCCTGCGGGGCGAGAGGGATTTATATCATATCAAATATAAGCGAAGCGAGTATATATCGAGTTTGCGTGAAGCGGAAATATCGCCACTGTCCGCCAAACCAAATTTTGCCCGGTTCTTCCCTGATTCCACAAGAGCTTTTGCACACGCTTTACTTTTCCCTGAATTTTTGATACAATACCAGCGAAGACAGACTTTGTGAGGAAAATCATATGCTGGATAAACTGAAAGCGGTTGCATTCCGCTTTGAAGAACTGTGCGCCCGGTCGGAGCAGCCGGATTTTTACAGCGATCCCCAAAAAGCGGCAAAAATGCTGAAGGAGCGCAACGAGCTGGAGCCTATTGTGGAAGCCTATCATGCCTTGATCCAAGCGCAAAAGGACGAAGCGGAAGCTCTGGAGCTGCAGGCGGGCGAGACTGACCCGGAAATGAAAGCCCTTTGTCAGGAGCAGTTTCAGGCGGCAAAGGAAGCCCAGGCAAGACTGGAAGAAGAACTTAAAATTTTGCTTCTCCCCAAAGACCCCAACGACGAAAAGAATGTTATTGTGGAAATCCGGGGCGGTGTCGGCGGTGAGGAAAGTGCCCTGTTCGCCCACAGCCTGTTTCGGATGTACTCCATGTACGCCGCGGCGAGAGGTTGGACGGTGGAGCTTCTCAACTATAACGAAACAGAATTGGGGGGCGTAAAGGAAGCGGATTTCCTCATCTGCGGCAGAGGCGCATGGTCACGGATGAAGTTTGAAAGCGGCGTGCATCGGGTGCAAAGAGTGCCGGAGACGGAATCCGGCGGCCGTGTGCACACCTCCACCGCAACGGTTGCGGTGCTTCCCGAAATGGAGGAAGTGGATGTGGAGATCCGCCCGGAGGATGTGGAAATGCAGGTCTACCGGGCATCCGGTGCCGGCGGTCAGCATGTGAACAAGACCTCCTCGGCGGTGCGTTTGATCCACAAGCCAACGGGTATCGTGGTTGCCTGTCAGGAGGAGCGCAGTCAGGTGCAAAACCGGGAAAAATGTATGCGGATGCTGGCTTCCAAGCTCTATGAAATTGAGGAAGCCAGGGTTTCCGGGGAAATTACAGGTCTGCGCCGCAGTCAGGTTGGCACAGGTATGCGCAATGAGCGCATCCGTACCTATAATTTCCCTCAGGGCAGAGTCACCGACCACCGCATTGGACTGACTTTGTATAAAATCGATGCCGTTATGGATGGCAGTCTGGACGAGCTGATGGATGCCCTCGCCACGGCTGACCAGGCGGAAAAACTGAAAAATGCCCAATAAGAAGGAAAAACCATGAAAACTTTGATTTTACCTGCCCATGATCCCCAAACCCCTTGGATAGCGGCAGACATTCTCCGCTCCGGCGGCTTGGTGGGTCTGCCCACGGAAACGGTCTACGGTTTGGGGGCAGATGGGCTGAATCCGGATGCCGTGGGCGAGATCTTTCGGGTGAAGGGTCGCCCCGGAGATAATCCCCTGATTTTGCATATCACAGGCGCGGAGCAAATAGAGCTTTATTGCCGGGATGTACCCCCCGTTGCCTATGAGCTGGCTCGGCGGTTCTGGCCGGGGCCTCTGACCATGGTGCTTCACGCCGGAGATAATGTTCCCCGCAAAACCACCGGTGGCAAGGACACGGTTGCGGTGCGCTGTCCCCGAAGCCTTGTGACCAGAGAGATCATTGCCTTGGCAGGTGTGCCTGTTGCCGCACCCTCTGCCAATATATCCGGTAAGCCCTCCACCACTACGGCACAGCACGTTTTAGATGACCACGACGGAAAAATTGATGCTGTGGTGGACGGTGGGGCTTGCAGTGTGGGTCTGGAATCCACCATCGTTGACTTAACTGACAGCAGACCCCGGCTTCTGCGCCCCGGCGGGATCACCCCGGAGCAGCTTGTGGAGGTTTTGGGAGATTTGGTGATCGATCAGGCGGTGACTGCCCAGCTTGACCCCAACGCGGAGGTGAAAGCCCCCGGCATGAAGTACCGCCATTACGCCCCCCAGGAGCCTGTGGTCATTGTGGCAGGAAGCCGGGATGCGGCTGCCCGATATATCCGGGAGCATATGGAGCCAACCGACCGGGTGCTGTGCTTTGAAGAAGAGCTGCCCCTGTATGAAGGTTGCAGCCCCTTGTCCTATGGCAGGGAAGCCGAGCCGGAGAGCCTTTGCGCCGGGCTGTTTTCCGCACTGCGGATTTTGGATGATCCCAATATTCATCAGGTTTACGCCCGATGCCCCGAGGGAGGCGGCGTAGCGTACGCCGTGCAGAACCGGCTGAAAAAGGCGGCTGCCTTTCATGTGATCTACCCGGAGGAAGAAGTATGATTTTGGGTATTACCGGAGGAACCGGCTGTGGAAAAACCACGGTTTTGCAGGTCGTCCGGGAGCTTGGCGGCGTGGTTTTGGACTGCGATGCCATTTATCACCGGCTTTTGGAGGAATCCCCGGAGCTTCTCGCAGCTATTGAAAACCGCTTTCCCGGCGTAGTGCCCGGGGGATGGTTAGATCGCAAAAAGCTGGGCAAGCTGGTATTTGGTGACCCCCAGGCCCTTTTGGATTTGAATGCCATCGCCCACGGTGCGGTGAAGCAGGAGGTTCTTCGCCTGCTTACGCCCAGACCAAACCTTGCTGCCATCGATGCCATTGCTCTTTTTGAGGGAGGGCTGGCTGAGCTGTGTGACTATACTGTTGCGGTGACTGCTCCCAAAGAAGCACGGCTCAAACGACTCATGGCAAGAGACGGCATTACAGAAGAATACGCCCTCGCCCGGATCAATGCCCAAAAGACCCCGGAGCAATTTCGGGAAATGACGGATTTTTGTCTGGAAAATGACGGCACCCGGGAAGCGTTTTACGGGAAAGCGAAAGCACTTTTGCAAAGACTCACCACTCTATAAACAAAAAACTTATAACATATAAGGAGGACACCACTATGAGCAACGAAACCCTGCGTGAACAGCTTCTTTTCGCCCCCAAGCACGGCTATGACCGTTTGACCGCCCAGCAGCGGCAGGAGATGGAGGACT
>JAZNYB010000137.1:0-5403 GCA_045594185.1 Faecousia sp.
CGATGTGGATTCTGACGATTATTTCTATAAAGCAGTCCTTTGGGCAGTGGAGAAAGGCGTGACTGCGGGAGTGACCGCTACCACCTTCAACCCCAAGGGAAGCTGCACCAGAGCGCAGGTGGTGACCTTTATGTACAGAGCTGCCGGAAGCCCGCAACCCGCATACACAGCAAATCCCTTCGAGGATGTTCCCACTGATAAATATTATCACGATGCGGTTCTCTGGGCTGTGGAAAATGGTATTACCGCAGGCGTGAGCATAACCAAATTCGCCCCCAATAATACCTGTACAAGAGGACAGATCGTCACATTCCTGTATAGAGGGTATGCCAAATAACACCACAAAATAAGAATCACCCTTCCTGTTTTTTGCGGGAAGGGTGTCCTGTTTTAATATTTTCGTTCATACAGGCAGAACCCATAGGGAATCCCATTTTCTTCCCCTCCGCCCAGTTCACCGGTCATTTTCCACCGGGGGTCTTTGTCCAAATTGGGAAAAAACACATCGCTTCTGGGGCAAACTCCCATCTTGGTCACATAAACCCTATCACAAAAAGGGAGCATTTGCCGGTACACAGAAGCACCTCCTATGACCATGACCTTCTCCCGCCCCCGGGACTTTTCCATGGCTTCCTCCGGGCTGTGGACAACGATTGCCCCGGGGATGTCCAAATCCTTCGTGGTCAGCACCAGATTCACCCGGTTGGGAAGTGGTTTCCCCCCGGGAAAGTCCTGCAAAGTGCGCCTGCCCACAAGGACACAAGCCCCTTTTGTCATCTCCCGGAAAAATTTTCTGTCCACGGAAAGGGCGATGGGCTGCGTACCCTCCGCTCCGATGCCCCAATCTTCGTAAACCGCAACAATAGCTTCCATGGCGTTCTCCTTAAATGGCTACGGGGATCTTTTCCCCAAAGGGCTCATATTCGTATCCCTCCAGACGGAAGCTGTCCGGGGTGAAGCGGTAAAAATCCGTTTCCGGTTCCATAATAAACCGGGGAGCGGGGTGGGCTGTTCCGTTCAGCATTTTTTCAACCAGAGGAATGTGCCGGTCGTAAATGTGGCAGTCCGCGATCACATGGACAAGCTCTCCCGCCTTTAGCCCGGAAACCTGCGCCATCATATGAACCAATACGGCATACTGACACACATTCCAGTTGTTTGCCGTGAGCATATCCTGAGAACGCTGGTTCAAAATGGCGTTTAAGGTATTGCCGGAAACATTGAAGGTCATGGAATAGGCACAGGGGTACAGGTTCATTTCGTGCAGGTCCTGAAAATTATACAGGCTGGTGAGGATTCTTCGGGAAGCGGGATTGTGCTTCAGGTCATAGAGAACCCTGTCCACCTGATCCATGTCCCCTTCGGGGAAGTGGTACTTTTTCCCAAGCTGGTAGCCGTACGCCTTGCCGATGGTGCCGTCCTCTCCTGCCCAGCTATCCCAGATGCGGCTTCCCAGCTCCGCTACCTGATTGGATTTTTTCTGCCAGATCCACAAAAGCTCATCAATGCAGCTTTTGAAGGCGGTCTTGCGGAGGGTCATAATGGGAAACTCCCGGGAAAGGTCATAGCGGTTCACAATGCCGAATTTCTTAACGGTGTGGGCAGGTGTTCCGTCCTCCCAATGGGGACGAACGGAAAGACCGGTGTCCCAAACGCCGTTATCCAAAATGTCCCGGCAATTTTGGCGGTAGACTTCATCGGCATAGCTCATAATGTGACCTCCTTGGGGTGTGATCGTTTTGAGGGTTGCTGCTTTCAATGCGCCCATGAACGCAATTCATCTGTGCGAATTTTGGTTTGTCGGCACCCTTCGGGCGCATTGGGAACGATAAATCGGAATTTGTCCTCGTTTCTTATATTTTACCATGCCAGCTCCCCTTTTTCAACAGCCCTCTGAAATTTACAATCGGTTGCAAAACCCGCTGTAATCTGTTATAATATGAAAAAACATACAAAAGGAACAATTACTATGTCAGAAAACATTACATTTCAGGACTTGGGGCTGTCCGAGGCGATGCTGAAGGCTCTGGAGAAAAAGGGCTACGGCTACCCTACCTCCATTCAGCGGCAAGCCATCCCTCCTCTTATGGAAGGGCGGGATGTGATCGCCAAAGCCCCCACGGGAACCGGAAAGACCTTCGCCTTCGGTATCCCCATGATCGAGCATATGGACTCGGATGACCCGTCGGTGCAGGGCTTGATCCTCGCCCCAACCAGAGAGCTTGCCATCCAGATCGGAGACGAGCTGAGAAGCTTGCTGTCGTTCTACAAGGGTTTGCGGGTAGCGGTTCTCTATGGCGGCGCATCTATCAACACCCAGACCCGGCAGTTGGAGAAAAAGCCCCAGATCGTCGTTGCCACCCCCGGCAGACTGATGGATCACTATAACCGGAAGAATATCCGTTTCGACCGGGTGCAGACTGTGGTGCTGGACGAAGCCGACCGGATGCTGGATATGGGCTTTTTCAAGGATGTTACCAAAATTCTGGATAAGATCAAGAACCGGAAGAATATGGGTCTGTTTTCCGCTACGATCTCTCAGGAGGTCATGACCGTCTCCTGGATGTATCAAAGAGACGAGGTGGAGATCACCGTAGAGCCCAAAAAGGAGGAGCGCGCAGATATTGACCAGTATTCCGTGACTACCTCCCCTATGGCAAAAGCGGAGACGACTCTGCGGCTTTTGCGGGTGCAGGGCTATGAGCGGGTGATGATCTTCTGCAACACCAAGCATATGTGCCAGCGTTTGTGCGACGATTTCCAGAGGGCGGGTGCGGATGCCCAGTGTATTCACGGAGACATTCGCCAAAGCCAGCGGGAAAAGACCATGCAGAAATTCCACCGGGGGGAGCTGTCCATTCTCATTGCCACGGATGTCGCTTCCCGGGGCATTGATGTAGACGATGTGGACTGTGTGATCAACTACGATATCCCGGAGGAAAATGAGTATTACATCCACCGCATCGGGCGCACCGGCAGAGCCAGAAGGAAGGGTGTTGCCTTCTCTATGGTGAGCAACTTCCCGGAAAAGGCGAAGCTGGACGAGATCGCCAAGTTCTCCAATTTTCAGATCACACCCCTGCTTTTGGGGGATGACAATGTGCTGACCGTTGAGGAAGTGAAAGCACCTGTCATCAAAAAGAGGTTCAAATGACCGGGGGGGAGTTGGGCTTCCTCCTGCTGGGCTCCCATTTAGGAAACCCGGAGCGAAAGCCCCTGAGTCCGGCAAAGCTTGCTTTTCTGCGAAAGAAAATGAGAAATGCTCCCGGTGTTCCCTCTTCCGGCGAGGTGGACAAGGCGTTTCTCCGGAGCATCGGCTGTGACGACCCGCTGGCAGAGCATATTCTGTTTCTTCTGGAGCAGGAAGCCCCAGCCAAAGCTTATATGGAAGCGGCAAAAAGACAGGGGTTTTCCTGTATCACCCGGCGAAGCTCCCGATACCCCCAGGCACTGGTCACTCAAATGGGGGATCATGCTCCGGCGGTTTTGTGGCTGTGGGGGGATGAAAGTATACTGGATACCCCCTGCGTTTCTTTGGTGGGCAGCCGGGACGCGGAGGAGGAGAGCCTTCATTTTGCCGCCGCCGTGGGAGCTGCCGCCGCCAAACAGGGCTTTACCCTTGTTTCCGGAGGGGCAAGGGGTTCTGACCGGGCGGGGCAGGATGGCTGTCTCCGGGCGGGCGGCAAGGTGATCTGCGTGCTTCCTGATGGTTTTGTGGGGAAAAGCCGCCCTGATGCCGCCATGCTTTATCTCTGTGAGGACAGCTTTGACTTAGGCTTTACCGCTCAGCGAGCCTTGTCCCGAAACCATATTATCCACAGTCTGGGGCAGTGCGCCTTCATCGCCCAATGTGGCTTTAAGGGCGGCACATGGAATGGAACCATCGCCAATTTGCAAAGAGGAAACACACCGGTTTATGCCTTTAAGGGGTGCGAAGCTTTGGCCCTTTTGCGGGATCTGGGGGCAACTGCCGTAGATCTGCCTGACCTGGCGGATTTGGGAAGCTTGACAGATCCGGCGCAGATCAGTTTCTTTGAATAATGGAAATGCCCCACGGCAAGGAGGTTGAAGCCGTGGGGATGTTTTTGGCTTCTTTGCGGAACGCCCCCACCCTCTGCAGCATAAAAAGGATAGGGGTGAAAAAAACATGGAGATGATAGAGCAAAGCAGGGCGGACGCGGTGTGGCAGCGGGTTCGGGGGACGCTTCCTGTGTCTTTCTGCCTTTTTGCGGGGCGGGAGCAAAGCATTATGCACACGGCACAGAGTCTTTATGCCTTGGGTGCTTACAGACCGCTGATGAAACGGATCTACACTCAGGCGGCAAACCGGAGAAAGCTCCTTCTGAGGATGTCCCATTTAGCAGGAGAGCCGGAATGTAAGCCCATGATGCCCCAAAAAACCGCAGAGCTGGGAGAGCTGGTGCGGCTGCTGGGGCTGGGGGCAATGGAGTATGACCCGGAGCATCCGGTATACGGAGGGCTGTTTTCTCAGTTCCGGCAGGAGTGCATAAGAGGGCAGAGGATGCTGCTGTCCGCCAAATAAAATATGAAAAATCGTGCCGGAGTGCTTTCTCCGACACGATTTGCATATTATGGAGTTACTTTGCGGTCAAAAGGGGATGGGGCTTACTTCGCGTCCTTGACACCTTCCACCAGTCCGCTTGCCATGCCTACCAGACCCTGCATTTCGCTGGGGATGATGATCTTGGTAGCCTTGCCGTCTGCCACCTTTTCCATGGCCTGAATGGCTTTCAGCTTCACCACCTGCTCGTTGGGGGCCTGCTCGTTCAGCATACCCAGAGAGTCAGCCAGTGCCTGCTGCACCATGCGGATCGCCTGAGCTTCGCCGTCTGCTCTCAGAATGGCGGCCTGCTTCTCAGCCTCGGCCTTCAGAATAGCAGCCTGCTTTTCGGCATCCGCTCTCAAAATGGCGGATTCTCTTTCACCTTCCGCAATGAGGATGGCGGACTTCTTCTGACCCTCGGCCTGAAGGATCGCCTGACGGCGGTCACGCTCTGCCTTCATCTGCTTTTCCATGGAACTCTGGATGTCGGCAGGAGGCAGGATGTTCTTCAGTTCCACGCGGTTGACCTTGATGCCCCAGGGGTCGGTGACCTCGTCGAGGATGGCACGCATCTTGGTGTTGATCACATCGCGGCTGGTCAGAGTCTGATCCAGCTCCAGATCGCCGATGATGTTACGCAGCGTCGTGGCAGTCAGAGTCTCCATAGCGACCATGGGATATTCCACGCCATAGGTGTACAGCTTGGGATCTGTGATCTGGAAATAGACCACTGTATCGATCTGCATGGTAACATTGTCCTTGGTGATAACGGGCTGAGGCGGGTAGTCATGCACCTGCTCCTTCAAGGTCACACGCCGCACGATCCGGTCAATAAACGG
>JAZNYB010000138.1:0-8057 GCA_045594185.1 Faecousia sp.
AATTCATTTATCACATAGCACTACAGATTTGTTGATGCCAGATAAAGGTACAACTTGTCAAATTCTAATTTGTCAAACTGATTAGCGTACTACTTTTGCTTACTTTTACCTCATTTCTGCTCCGTTTGGTTACTTTTTCGCATATAAAACCTCTTTTGCTTTTGGGCAGGAGAGGTTTTTTGTTATGCGCTTTCTTCGTCAGAGTGGGGAAAACACTTGCCAAGGGGCTTTTTTTTGTGTAGAATAGGGCTATCAACACACCCCCAACAGGAGGGAAATGAATTGCAGTATTTGGAAGTGACCATAAAGACCACAGCTCAGGGGATCGGGCTGACCGCGGATGCCCTGACCTATATGGGCTATGACAGCCTTGTTTTGGAGGATCAGACGGAATACGAGAAATTTCTGGAAGAAAACCGGGCTTGCTGGGACTATATTGACGAGAGTCTTGCAAGAAGGCTTCAGGGCTTGTCTCAGATCAAGCTGTATCTGGAAAACGACGAAAACGCCCTGACCCGCTTGGATGAGATCCGGGAGGAAATGCTCCGCCTGAGAAAACGCCACCCGGGAAAGAATATGGGTTCTCTCACAGTCTCTGCCGCCCCTTTGGACGAGGAGGATTGGGAAAATAGCTGGAAGAAGAACTATCCCCCGCAGTTTGTAGGGAAAAACCTGTGTGTCCTGCCCTATTGGCTGCCACAAGAAGCAGCAGAGGGACGGCTGGCCGTGCGGCTGGATCCGGGGCTCACCTTCGGAACAGGCTCTCACCCCTCTACCCAGATGTGCATGGGGGCAATGGAGGAATATCTGCCAAAGAACAGCCGGGTCATTGATCTCGGCTCGGGAAGCGGCATTTTGTCTCTGGTCGCTTTGCGGCTGGGGGCGGCTAATGCTGTGGGCGTAGACATTGACCCCAAGGCAGAGGGGATGGCAAGGGAAAATGCCGCCTACAATGGTTTCGGAGATGACCGCTTCCGGGCGTTCACCGGGGATCTGGTGAAGGATAAAAAGGCACTGGAAGCTCTGGGCGGAGACTATGATCTTGCCCTTGTGAATATCGTTGCGGATGTGATCCTTGCCCTCAGCCCGGTGCTGCCCAAGGTGGTGCGCCCCGGTGGGCTGGTGATCTGCTCCGGGATTTTGGATACCCGATTGGAGGAAGTGCGGACAGGTCTGGAAAAGCAGGGGCTTGCCATCCTTTCGGTAAGGGCGCAGGAGGATTGGCGGTGCATCGTCGCCCGCCGGGAGGAAAAATAATATGTTCAGATTATCATATCACGGAAAGCTGCGCCTGAAACGATTGGGCATTGCGTTGGGCATTCTCCTTTTGATCGCCCTCGTTGCCTTGGGGTGCTGGTTCGTGTGGATGCAAAGATATATTGTGTACACCAGAGACGGTGTGGTTTTTGATTATGAACGCTCCACTTTGGAATTGGAGGATAAGCCCCATAACGGGGATGCCCAAAGAGAAACCGTATCCCTGAATATCCTTATTGACGATGGGGAGGATGACGAGGAAAATCAGACGCAGAATACCGGTATTCTCTCCGGGGTATATGTGGACACGGCTCTGCTGCTGAAAGGCGTTGATCGTGCAAAGGAAGCCCTTGGAGAGCTGACACCGGGGTCAGCCGTTATGGTGGATGTTAAGAGTAAGTTCGGCAACTTCTATTATACCACCGCCATTAACGGAGCCAGCCAGTCGGACAGCATCTCCGCACCGGAAATGGATGCCTTTATAGAGGAGCTGCGGAAGGGTGACTGCTATCTCATTGCCAGACTGCCTGCCTTCCGGGATTCCGCCTTTGCCTTGCAGAATCAGCCTTGCGGACTGCCTTTGGCTTCCGGTGTGTTGTGGACGGACGAGGAAAAGTGCTACTGGCTGAACCCCACCAAGGACGCGGTTTTGAGCAATCTGGTGCAGATCTGCCGGGAGCTGCGGGAGCTGGGCTTTGACGAGGTCGTGTTTTCTGATTTCAGCATCCCGGACAGTGGCAGGATCGTCTATTCTTCGGATATTCCCAAGGACGAAGCCCTAAAAAGAGCGGCGGATTATCTGGTCGCTGCCTGCGGGGGTGAGTATTTCGCCATCTCTTTTGTGGGGACAACGGATTTCCCCCTTCCTGCGGGAAACACCCGGCTGTATGTGGAGGGTGTTGCCCCGGAGCAGTTGGAGATGGTCTATGAGAAAGCACCCGGCATGGAGCCTTTGAGCCAGACGGTCTTTGTGGTGGACACCAGAGATACCCGGTACGATACCTATAGCCATATCCGGTTGCTGAAATAGAAATCCCGATTTATCGTTCTCAATGCGCCCGCAGGGGCAATTCATGCCCCCGAAGGGTGTGCAACAAGCCCCAATTTGCTATACGAGCCAAAAATGACCCCATGGGAGAGCTTTCTTCCCATGGGGATTTTCTGTGCTTATTCCAATGCAATGGTGATGATATTTTCGTAGGCTTCTCCCGCTGGGAGATGGATGAGATTTTCCTGTGTCTCCAGATCCTCCATGTACGCGCTGTGAGAGGGCAGGGACAGCCAAGGCTCTACGCAAACAAAGGGAACTTCCACATGGTCATTGTGCCACAAGCCAACAAAGGGCATATGGGGGAAATCCACGGTGACAGAGTGATGGGATTTGGGGGATTTCAGGGTGATAGAGCGGGGCATATTTTGAAGCACGATGGCATCGTAGTCAAACAGATCGTGGGTCAGAGGAACCTTGGTGCCATCCTTCAGAGGATAGAAAGGTCTTTCCTCTGCCAGAAGCCAGTTGCTGTGATCCAAAGTGATCTGATTGGGGGTGCAGGCTTCGGGAAATTCAAAATACCAGTCCGTAAATTCTCCTTCTCCCCCCAAAGGCACCTGAAAAGCGGGATGGCTGCCCATGCCGAAATACATCATCTTCTCATCCCGGTTTTCCACCCGGCAGGTCTTGATAATACGGTTTCCTTCCAGCGTGTACCCCACATGGAACGCAAAGGCAAAGGGATACTCGCACCGGGGATCAGGGTTTTCGGTCAGGGTGAAGCGGACAGAGGTGGGGGTTTGTTCCGTGACCGCGAAAACGGCATCCTGACAGAAGCCGTGGGGGGTCATGGGATATTCCCTTCCTTCGTAGCGGTATTTGCCCTGATTCAGCCGCCCGACACAGGGGAACAGGTTGGCATCCCGCCTTTTCCAGCCGTCCGGATGGGTGTTCTGCCAGAGATACTCCAAGCCGTCCTTTTGGATGCTGTGCAGCACCGCTCCGGTGCGCTTGAGAACAACGGTGAGATATTCGTTTTGGATGGTAATAAGCTCCATAGTTGAACCTCCGTTAAATAATGATGACAGCGTAGTTGTCCGTAAGACCGTCAATGACATAGCAGCCGGGAGCAAGAGAGGAAATGTCAACGGTGTAGTAGCCATCTGTGGTAACTTGCACAGGAACGGTCACCGGGGCATCTTCTTCATAGACAAAGCAGGGATTGCTCATGGAAACACTGGCATCCGTATACTGTGTTCCCTCCGAAAATCCATAGTGCAGGATTTCGTCACAGCGGTTTGCCAAAATATAGAAGCGATCATCGCTGTGGGTTTCTCTATGCGGCACGCAGTGCAGGAGCTTGATGCCGGTGCCGCTTAAAGCATCATTCAAGGCATCGGGGTCTTTTCCCACGGCGGCGAGGGAAATGCCGGAAATGGTTTCAATGTCCTCAATGTCCACATCCTCCATCATGGAGCGGTTACTGTATCCCAAAAGGACGGCGGGGTAAAGATCAAGGGTCATACTGTTTTGCTGTGTTTCGGTACGACCGCTCCATTCCCTGCCTGTGATCACCAGAGCCTCGCCGTTGTACCGGTCGATGGTTACAGGCTGATACAGGGCGCAGCCTACAGTTCCGGAGCCTGCCCAAGAGCTTTCGCTGGAGCCGTATTCGCTCAGCCCATCATCCAGTGGCAGTAGTTCTTCCATACTCAGATTCAGACGGAAAATGCCGGAAAAGGTGCTTATGGTGCTGGAAAAGGGCACGGTGGGAGACGGCTCGGTGGACAAGCTGCCCAAGCCCGGTAATTGAAGGGCTCCGTCGGGGGCTTCTGTGGAATTGTCTGTAGTTACGGAGGAAGCTCCGGGAGCTTGCTCTCCCCAGGGGGCTTCGGGGTTGTTTTTTGTAAAAATGAAAGCGACCACTATGATCAGAAGGATCAGAGCAAGACAACCGATCCCTTTTTGCGTGTTGCCCATAAAAGCCCTCCTTTTGCGTATTTTGGGATGGTTACAGTATAGCGGTCAAAAGGGGGAAAGTCAATAAGGCTGGACAGAAACCGGAAAAACGGACTATTGCAAAAAGACATTTCTCTGTGTATGATATAGCTATACTATATAAATAAGGAGTGCTGTTATGGATTACGCAAAGGAATCTCTGCGCCTGCATGGGCAGTGGAAGGGAAAGATCGAAGTGGTGGCAACGGTTCCCGTGGGGACGAAGGAGGAGCTGTCCCTTGCCTATACCCCCGGTGTTGCCCAGCCCTGTCTGGAAATTCAAAAGGATGTGAGCAAGTCCTATGACCTGACCCGGCGGCATAACCTGTGCGCTGTGATTACCGACGGCTCTGCGGTTTTGGGCTTGGGGGATATTGGCCCGGAGGCCGGTATGCCGGTCATGGAGGGCAAGTGCGCGCTGTTTAAGGCGTTTGCCGATGTGGATGCCTTCCCTCTGTGCCTGAAAACCAAGGATGTGGACGAGTTTGTAAATGGGGTCTATCTCATTTCCGGCTCTTTCGGGGGCATCAATCTGGAGGACATATCCGCGCCCCGGTGCTTTGAAATCGAGAGGAAATTAAAGGAAAAGTGTGACATTCCCATTTTCCACGATGACCAACACGGCACAGCGGTCATTACCCTTGCGGGGCTGACCAATGCTCTGAAGGTGGTAGGCAAGAAAAAGGAGGATGTGAAAATCGTCACCTCCGGAGCGGGTGCGGCGGCCATTGCCATTGTGAAGCTCCTTCTGTCCGCAGGCTTCCGGCATATTACCATGTGTGACCGCAAGGGAGCGATTTATGAGGGAAGAGCCGGACTTAACTGGATCAAGGAAGAAATGGCACAGGTCACCAATCCGGAAAAACGGCAGGGAAGCCTTGCGGATATGCTGGTGGGAGCGGATGTGTTCATCGGCGTTTCCGCTCCGGGCATGGTCACAAGGGAAATGGTGGCGACTATGAACAGTGATGCCATTATCTTCGCCTGCGCCAATCCCACACCTGAGATCTTCCCGGAGGAAGCAAAAGCAGGTGGCGCACGAGTGGTCTGCACCGGAAGAAGCGATTATCCCAATCAGATCAACAATGTTCTCGCCTTTCCCGGCATCTTCCGGGGGACTTTCGATGTGAGAGCCTCTGACATCAACGAGGAAATGAAAATGGCGGCGGCAAAGGCACTGTCTGAGCTGATCTCTCCGGAGGAGCTGGGGGAGGAATATATCATTCCCAAGGCGTTTGATCCCAGAGTGGGCAAAGCGGTTGCCAAGGCTGTGGCAGAGGCGGCGAGAAGGACAGGGGTTGGGAGAATTTAAGCATTTGAATTGTGTTTGGGCGAATTGTTGATATAATGAAATGTTTGTGCTATAATCCCATCTTTGACACCCCATAAATAAAAAACCTGGACTTTCCGAACATTTATGCTCTGGAAAGCTCAGGTTTTATTGTTTGCCCGGCAAATACGAAACTATTTATCACGGTTTACTTTTTTCAAGAATGTAGTACGGTCTATTTTTCCTTGGTTTTTGCCACAATTTTTCTCATGGTGGATTTGCTGAGGATCTGGTAATCGGTACGGAAGCCAAAGGCTTGGTGAAGATCATCGGTAAAGGTCGTTCTGGTGTAAGCGGGGATATATCCGTCGCTGGGAACACGCAAAAATTTCATATCCCGCAGCCCATCAATGATCTGACAGCAGGTGTATTTCCCTTCCAGCCGTTTTTCCAAATACCGATAGAGAATCAGTGCCAGATAGCAGGTGGTAAAGTGCGCCTTAATGCGATCGTCCCGGCTGAGATAAACAGGTCTGGCACTGAACTCACTTTTCATAATGCGGAAGCATTCTTCAATCTCCCAACGCCGTCTGTTCAGAGCGATAATGGCATCCGCAGGGTCTTCCAGATTTGTTGCTACAGCATAGAAGCCATCGTACCTTTCTTCCTCAGAAATCACATTTTCATCCAAATGGTAACACTTTTTCTCCGCGATTTCACCTTCCCCGGTAACAGTCACTGTCTTGATCAACCGCTTGTAATCTGTCTGACGGCGCTTATCAATATCCCCGGAAGATGAAAGAGCCTTTCTTGCCCGCTCGATTTGTTGTTGACGAATGCTGCGCTGGTAATTTCGGTGCTTTATGGAAAAAGAAACAATGATCCTTTGCTCTAGTCTGTTTTCCTTGACCCACTGCTCCTTGTAAAAAATACTGTCGTGGAACTTTTTCGCAAGGTTTTCTTTGGAAAGAATATCTGCAAGGGAGTAAACAGTTCTTTCATCTCCACCGCTGAGCTTCCAGCCATCCGGAGAAAGTGCCCATTCCTTTTGAGACACATTCATTTTTTTAACGGATTGGGTGGTTACAAAGCAACGCCCACCTCTGTCGTTAAAGCCGCGGTTTTCTCTGGAGGAGAGTCCCGAGTCTGTGCAGACAACAAACTGAGCATGACCGAAGTCCTTTATAATTTGCTTCTCCAGGGGAATCAAGGTCTTCTGTTCGCTGGTATTCCCGCTGTGCAAGCAAAAGGCCAGAGGAATGCCGTCACCGTCCATAAACAGACCCATTTCCACAATGGGATTGGGGCGATGCTCCTTGGAAATGCCGTATTTGCGAATACCGCTTTCATCCTCGATCTCAAAATAGTAGTTGGTGCAATCGTAATAAAGGATGCGGTCATTGCGTTTGCCCAATTCACGACTAAACTTATATACCTGCGCCTGAATGAAATCCGTTTCTTTTGCTATGACACTCAAGGCCCGATATACATCATGCATCTCAAAATCGGGAGCCTCCAGCAATTTGGAAGCATATTCAAAAGTCCCCAATTTTGAAGTGGGATAAAGAATTCTGGCGTATAAAAGGGTTTGCAATATTTTATTCAGGCTATATTCAAAGCCATACTTTGGAGAAATGCGGCTGCAAATATAGTCCAAACGCAGCTCGTGGTAGAGCTTTTGAAGAAACAGATACCCACCGTCCAGCAATTGCTGTTCATTCATTTCCAGAGGGACATTTTGACAGAAACGGACTTCTACCACGCCGGAAGCCTCCTGCTCCTGCCGATTCAGCTCATCCACATATGCTTTTGCCCATGCAATGGGGTCTTCGTGGAGCTTTGCCAGTTCCTCATAAGTACCGAGCTTTTCTACAATTTTGGATGTACTCTTTCCATTCGCATCCCGGTATGATTTCAACACATAAAAATTCTGGGAACCATCTTTGTTCCGGTTAATTCTAAGTCTCATAGTACCACCCTGTACAATTATAGCACAGTACGGAGCGTACTACAAGACCCAAATTCAAATTTGACACAAAATTATTGGCATTTTCATGCCAAATTTTCGTTTTCTTTTTTGTTCAATATGCCAAATGTTCTGATTTTTCCCCTTTTTCAAAGAGGGGGTGTCAAATTCCCGATAAAAACATCTCCTTGCTTCGGTATTTGTACAAAGATAATTTTGTCGACTACACATTACCTTTGATTTATAACTGTAGTTCGTCAAATACAGTATAAACGATTCTGACCAGTCCGTCAAGGGGTTTTGAGGATTTTGTCGCATATTTTCTAACATTTTTGTCTTTTGCGCAGGAGGGGAATTGGAATCGTTGCAATTTTAGAGGGAATGGTATATAATCCCATCTTTGACACCCCATAAATAAAAAACCTGGACTTTCCGAACATTTATGCTCTGGAAAGTTCAGGTTTTATTGTTTGCCCGGCAAATACGAAACTATTTATCACGGTTTACTTTTTTCAAGAATGTAGTACGGTCTATTTTTCCTTGGTTTTTGCCACAATTTTTCTCATGGTGGATTT
>JAZNYB010000139.1:0-5021 GCA_045594185.1 Faecousia sp.
TGAGTATCTTCAACCATCTGACCGAATCCGTAAATAATCCAAGCTGAGGGAGCAATGGCCAAACCAGAAATCAAAACAATCCAGGGAAGCCACTCATCCGCACCCCAATCATAAAGCAGAATGATCCATGCAACAATACTGCCAATCAGTACTACCCAACACCAAGCCTGCGCAAAGCCTTTGATTTTACCTCCAATATTTGCAAACACAACTTATCCTCCTTTCTTTCTATAAATACACCGTCTAGTAGCGGATAATTCTATTATAAGGTGGAATAATTCTTATGCAAGTTGATTAGTCCGCTACCAGATTGTTTTTAATTTCTTGTCAATTCTGTAGAATTAACTTGAAGGAGGGTTGTTTTCTATGGAATTGGATTATTCTCAAATTGGAAAGCGTATCGCCCAAAGGCGGAAAGAGCTGGGACTCAAGCAAACCCAAGTCTGCGAACGCGCTGGGATCAACGACAAGTATCTCTCCTGCATTGAGCGTGCTACCTCGATTCCCTCTTTGGAAGTTCTTGTGAAATTAGCTTTGGCATTGGATACTACTCCAGATGCCTTTCTCACAGGAAGTGTCCGCTATGATAGTGATGAGTGGCGTGACATCGCTGAATTGATGCGCGGAATGAATGCAAAGCAACTTGTACTGGCAAAGAGTTTTTTGACTTGGTTATCTACGCAAGCAATTTGATTTTTGAAACTATATATTAAAAATAAAAAGACCTCCGCTTTTTATATGGGAGGTCTTTTATGCTACTTTGGTTATTTTTTTCTGCAACCATCTTATTAGAGTCGTTTTCCTGACTGATGGTATCTTCCATGATTCTAACCTCAGCAATCTCAGGATAGGTTTCCAAAAACCACTTTTTGATGGTGGGGTAGCTAACCTTGTGGCAAGCGCCAATTAATCGAAGTTCATCATATGCTTTTTTGATTTCATCTGCATTGTCATGGTTGGCTATGTAGTTTTCCATGTAAGTCTGTTCCCTGTTATTTTATCCCGGACCAAATTTGTCCCCCAAAATCAATAAAATTAATCTTCAAGACATCCTGGGCGAAACTGGATTACTCAAGAAAGCTTGCAACAACAGACAAACAGATACAAATTGCCGCTATAAAAAACATGCTTCTCAATTTTCATCACTCATTTCATCAATCATTTGCGGTTGATAAATGAGCGATGAAATGATATAATAAGTACGAGGTGATGTGTTATGTACAACAAGAAACCACCCTTTGAGATTACAACATCCATTCTTGATGAAATCGCTGCGATTGCAGAGCTGGTTGGACAGGTTAACGCAGCATCGGGACTGACCGCAAACCCAATGCTGCGCCGAACCAATCGAATCCGCACCATATATTCCTCCCTCGCTATTGAGCAGAACACTTTAAGCTTGGAACAGGTCACCGCTGTGCTGAATGGCAAGCGGGTGATTGCGCCTCCCAAGGACATTGCGGAGGTCAAAAATGCCTATGAAATCTACGAGATGATGGACTCGCTGAACCCCTATTCCGTTGATGACCTGTTGAATGCTCATGGGGTTATGACAAAAGGCTTGACGGAGGAATCCGGTTGTTTCCGTGCTGGCCAGGTGGGCGTGGTAGACAGGCAAGGCAATATTCTGCACTTCGGAACACTCTCGGATTATGTGCCGGGATTAGTTGTGGAGCTACTGGATTGGGTTAAAGACAGCGAATTTCACATGCTTATCAAAAGTTGCGTGTTCCACTATGAATTAGAGCTGATCCATCCCTTTGCTGATGGCAACGGACGAATTGGACGCCTGTGGCACACGCTGCTTTTGACCCAGTGGAAGCCTATGTTTGCGTGGCTTCCGGTAGAGTCAATTATTCACGACCGTCAGGATGAATACTATGCCGCTATCAATCGCTCCAACTGTGAGGGAAAATCCACGGTATTTATTGAGTTTATGCTGTCCGCAATAAAAGAAGCACTGTCGGAGGCTGTGCAAACTACCGGTGCCGCTGAAAGTATGACAACTGATGAACGGCGTTGGTATAAGATCGAGCGATTCTTGAAAAAGAACGGAACGATCACCAATGCAGATGTACGCCAATTGTTCAATGTATCTTCCGCAACGGCTAACCGCATTCTTTCAAAGTTTGTCGATGAAGCTAAGCTTCAAAAGGTCAGAATCGGCAGATCCTGGGGATATAAAATTATTTGAGCATTTAATTCTATCACAACCAGAGAGAAACATGAAATTAACATCTCAGCAGAAAAGCTTAAACAATAATGATATTTCGTATGAGGAGTTCAAGGCTGCGATAGACATAAAATCAAAGATTGTTTTTGCGGGAGAAGGGATATTTTTTTATTGGAAACAATTCATAAATGTGATAAAATTTCCCTGTAATAACTTACTGCAAAGGATGGGAAAAAATGAAGTGCGAAACCATTTATCTCCGTGAAGACAGGAAAGACGTAACTCTCACCACCTATGTCCTTGAGGACTCTGCGGAAATGCTTCGGGGGGGAAGGCGCCCGGCAATTATAATCTGTCCCGGCGGCGCCTATCTGAGCTGCTCAGACAGGGAAGGGGAGCCCATTGCCATGGCTTTTGCCGCTATGGGTTACCATTGCTTTGTCCTTCGCTACGGTGTTTACAGCGAGGGCGCTCCCGGAATGCTCTTCCCCGAACCGGGCACGAAAATGGAACCCAAGCCCCACTGCATCCACCCCAATCCCATTCGTGATATTGCCCGGGCAATGCTCAAGGTCCGGGAGCGTGCCGATGAGTGGCTTGTGGATACCCAGCGCATTGCCATATGCGGATTTTCCGCCGGTGCCCATAACTGCGCCATGTACGCGACCAACTGGCATAAGGAGGTTATTTCCGATTACTTCGGACTTCCCGCCGAGCAGTTCCGTCCTGCCGCCGCCATTCTTGGTTACACCCTCAGCGACTATGTGGAAATGAAGGCCCAGGTTGACACCGACCCCCTGTTCAGCTTTTCCAACACAGCGTTTTTGGGAACTGCTCAGCCGGACGACAAGACCCTTGAAGCCGTCAGCCCCGCCCGCAATGTAAGCGAGAATACCCCTCCCATTTTCCTTTGGGCAACCTCCGAGGACTCTCTCGTCCCCGTGCAGCACACCCTTTTGATGGCAAAGGCTCTTGCGGATAAGAAGATACCCTTTGAGGTCCACGTTTTTGAGTCCGGACCCCACGGTCTCGCCACCGCAACCCAGTCCAGTGCAATGGCAATGAGCAACATATTGCCGGATGTGGCAAAATGGGTGCCCATGTGCGACAGCTGGCTCCTCAAGCGCTTTGCCTTCAGGCTGCCTGCGCTTACTCCCTGGGAAATGATGCTTCAGGGAAAATAACAGAAGGGAGAATGCCGCATATGACTGAAAAAGCGGTTTGGATTACAAATGGCACAGAGCGCCCCTTTTATGCCAGAAAGCAGTTCAATATTGAAAAGGAAATTTCCTCCGCCACCGCAAAGGTCTGCGGTCTCGGTCAGTTCGTGTTCCACATAAACGGGCGCAAGGTGGGCGACCACGAGCTGGATCCCGGCTGGACGGATTACAGAAAAATCATCCAGTATGTGAGTTTTGATGCCACGCCCTATCTGCATTTGGGAGAAAACGTTCTCGGCGCGGAGGTAGGCAACGGCTGGTACATAAAAAACGACGAGCATTACACCTTCTCTTTCCCGCCCTTTATGCCCCCCAACCCCAACCCTTACTGTCCTTTCGGCAAAAGCCTGGTCCTGGCGCTGGAGGTGGAGCTTTGCTTCGCCGATGGCACAAGCCGGCTTATCCGCACTGACGAAGGCTTCCGGGTTCACCCCCACTGCATAGTGCAGAGCAATGTATACGGCTCCGAGACTATGGACGGGCGGCTTGCTGTGGAGGGCTGGAGCCGGGTCGGTTTTGATGACAGCGGCTGGCAGAATGCGGAGCTTGTGGCTGAGGAGGATGCCCCTGCCGGAAAGCTGACGGAGCAGAGCCAGCCTCCAATCAAGGTGATAAAGAGCTATCCCGCGGCTTATCTCCACAGGGTGAACGGACGGGATATATATGACCTGGGTCAGAATATGGCCGGCATACTCCACTTTGAGGCAAAAGGTAAAAAGGGAGATGTGGTGCGCATCTACCCTGCGGAGAAGCTTGGTGCCGACGGAGATGTGGACCAGATGGCAAAGGGCTGGGTGAATGTGGACTCGGCGATTACCTATATCATCGGCGAGGACGATGTTTGGGAGAGCTTCCGTATGAAGTTCACCTACTTTGCCGGAAAGGTGCTGGCGGTTGAGCTGGGCGGAGAAAGCACGGAAATACGCAATCTCGCCGGCGACGCTGTGACCAGTGCCTGGAAGACAGACGGCAGCTTTTCCTGCGATGATGAGCGTTACAATAAGATCTACCACATCGTGGAAAAGGCCGTGGAAGCCAATATGCTCAGCGTCCACACCGATTGCCCCACCATCGAGCGCTTTGCCTGGCAGGAGCCCAATCATCTTATGGGCGCCGCCATTATGTTTATGAAGGACGGCTCCCGCCTTTGGGAGAAGTTTCTCGGGGATATGCGGGCATCCCAGCACAGCGGAGACGATTATTTCTTTGATTTCGCCGGCAATAGGTTTTATCCAGGGAACGGACTTGTGCCCTCCCAGTGCCCCTGCTATATCCCCAATGTTCTGCCTGTACCCGGAATGGGAAGCTTCTACGACATCATTCCCTGGGGCAGCAGCATCATTCTGGGTGCCCGCTGGCACTACCTGTTCTACGGGGACAGGAAAATTCTGGCAGATAACTATGACGCAGGGATGCGCTATCTGAACCATCTGAAGCGCATGGTGACGGAAGATGGCTTTATTAACCACGGGCTGGGTGACTGGGGAAACCCCGATAATGAGCTGGCCCGGGAAAATATTGAAACCGCGTTCCTCTACGCCGACGCTGTCACCCTGGCCTGGTTTGCTGAGGTGCTGGGGAAGAAGGAGGATCAAAAGTCCCTTCTGACCTATGCCGGGGAGGTCAGG
>JAZNYB010000140.1:0-5807 GCA_045594185.1 Faecousia sp.
TTTTCACAATGTCACCGCTTTCCAGCCCCGTCAGCCCCAGCACCCCCGGAGTCAGAGCGGACACGGAGCGAAAAGAAGAAAACAGCTCCGGCATATGCTTTTTCATGTGCCGAGTGATGAACAGCCCTTGGGTGCATTTCGGCCCGATGGCATCCGGGGTCATAAGCCGGTTTCCCAGCCCTACCACCAGGACGGTGCTGTCTTCTTTTAAGTCCAAAAGTCTTTCCAAAATCCCGGATAGCGCACAGACAGCTTCCTCTGTTGGGCGGCTGTCCGGGGGTGTCCAGATCGTCTCATAAATCCCCTGCGGCTTCCCCAAAGCCGCTGCACCCTCCTCATTTAATATCTCCACCCGCTGCCGCCGCAGACCGTCCTCGTCCCATTGCCGTGCAGCGACCCCGGAAAGCTCCGTGGTTTTTCCCATACTCTGCCGCCAAAGACTCCGGGCTTCCTCCGCAAGGTCTGTCCTCAAAGCCATATATACGCCCCCCTTACCACCCTAGCTTGCCCATGAAATAAATTCCTATGCGAAGATGGAAAAATTTTTAATTTTGGTATTGATTTTGGTGAAAGAAACCGTTATAATGTATTTCTGCGTGAGACTGGCTATGTGCCGGTTTCTATCATTGGGATCGAAGGAGGTGTGATCCGTGCCCAATATTAAGTCTGCCAAGAAGAGAGTGGAGCTGTCCAAGGTCGCTTACGAGAAGAACAAGGCTGAGAAGTCCGCTCTGAAGACCGCTATGAAGAAGTTCGAGGCCGCTGTTGCTTCCGGCAACCGCGAGCAGGCTGAGGCTGCTTACAAGGCAGCCGTTAAGACTGTTGATCAGGGCGTGAAGAAGGGCATTCTTCACAAGAACAACGCTGCCCGCAAGAAGAGCAGCCTGACCCTGAAGCTCAACAAGCTGGCTTGATGAGACTCGTGAAAATATCTCCTTCTGAAAATTCTCAGAAGGAGTTTTTTCATGCCCTTTTGGGGCATAAATTGTTTTCTCCCGCTTTTACAAATTCGTTACAGATGTTCCTCAAAGTAGGTGACAAACCGGAAAATCTATGCTATAATCGCAAAATATCCCCCCCGGGGGGATATGAAATGCAGGAGGGGAAGGAAACAGACGGTATGAAAACAAAAAATATGGCTACGATATTCGCGGTTTTGGCGGCGGCGCTGTATGCCTTGAACATTCCCGCCAGCAAACTGCTTCTGAACCATGTGGGTCCCACCATGATGGCGGCGTTCCTCTATTTGGGCGCGGGGTTGGGGCTTTTGCTATACGGACTTATGTGCAAAGACCGGGAAGCGGGAGAACCTCTGACCGGGAAGGAGCTTCCTTACACTGTTGGCATGGTCGTTCTGGACATTGCCGCCCCCATTCTGCTCATGCTGGGCTTGGAGCGCACCAACTCTGCCAACGCATCCCTGCTCAATAATTTTGAAATTGTGGCAACCTCTCTCATTGCCTTTTTTACCTTCCGGGAAAGACTGTCCCGGCGGCTGGTGGGGGCGATTGCTCTGGTAACGGCTGCCAGTGTTTCCCTCAGCTTTGAAGGAGCAGGGAGTTTTCGGTTCAACGCCGGTTCCCTTCTGGTCTTGGGAGCGGCTTGCTGTTGGGGTCTGGAAAACAACTGTACCCGAATGTTAAGCGCCAAATCCTCCGTGCAAATCACCACCATTAAGGGCATATTCTCCGGCTTGGGCAGCATGATTGTAGCCATTGTTCTGGGAGAGGAATTTCCCGGCATCGGGTGGGGGCTGGTCGTGCTGGTGCTGGGCTTTGTTGCTTATGGGCTGAGCATCAACTTTTACATTAAGGCACAAAAGGACCTGGGCGCCGCAAAAACCAGTGCCTATTATGCCGTAGCTCCCTTTCTTGGGGTGTTTTTCGGAATGCTGTTTCTGGGAGAACGACCGGGACCGCGTTTTTACATCGGGCTTGTCATTATGATCGCCGCAACTGTTTTGTTGGTAAAAGATACCATTGCCCTGCAGCACACCCATGAACATACCCATATTCATACCCATCAGCACTCCCATGGAAATTTGGTGCACACCCATGCCCATGAGCATATCCACACCCATACCCATATCCACGGGCAGGAGGAAGCTGTCCACGACCATAAGCATCAGTCATTGGAAGAACATAATCATGACCACGGAAGCCCCCTGTAAATAGCATCACCCCGCTGACCCGAAAAGGTGAGCGGGGTTTTGCATACCCGATAAAGCTTGCAAATTTCCATTTATCGTTCCCAATGCGCCCGCAGGCGCAATTCATGCCCCCAGGCAATTCATGTGCCACAGGCACAATTCATGGGCGTAAAGCCCAATTCATGCACCCGCAGGGTGCCCTATAAACCAAAATTTACCCCTCACTTTCCTGATGTCCCAAACTACATTCCCTTGGAAATCACGGTTGACAAACCGGGGAAAGCGCGCTATAATGTGCTTATCTTTGTTGATAAGTCAACGAACAGGAGATAAAGCCATGATCAGCAGATTTGAACAGTTTTCTTTCGCCATTTCCAGCATCAACCGATACATTCAAAAGCTGGAGCGGACAGAAATGATCCAGCACGGCTATAAAGGCTCCTTCGCTCAATATCTCGTGACCCTGTATCGTTTTGACCGGGGACTTACCGCCATGCAGCTTTCCGAGCTGTGCGACAAGGACAAGGCGGCGATCTCCAGAGCCGTCACAGAGATGGAGGAAAAGGGGCTGGTTCTGCGGGAGCGGGTGGGCAGCAATGTGTACCGGGCAAAGATCCTGCTCACGGAGAAGGGCAGAGATACCGCCGCCTTCGTTTGCAGAAGGGCGCAGACCGCTGTGGAAGCCGTGGGAAATGAGCTGACTGATGATGAGCGGAAGGTAATGTATGCCGCTCTGGATCGGATCATGTCCAGACTGCACAATGTGGCAAAGGAAGGAATCCCTCAGGAATAAGGAGAAAGGCATGAAAAAAGTAAGACTTGTAATTGATTCCACCGCGGATCTGCCCAGCCGGATCGCCAAAGAATTTACCACCGTTCCCCTGCCCATTTACTTTGGGGAACAGGAATTTCTGGACGGCGTGACCATTACCCACCACCGGTTCTATGAAATGCTCATTGAGAGCGATGTGCTGCCCACCACCAGTCAGGCGAGCCCCGATGCTTTCTTACAGGTGTACCGTCAGGCAGTGGAGGCAGGCGAGCAGGTGGTGGTCATCACCATCGCCCAGCCCCTTTCCGGGACTTATCAAAGTGCCATGATCGCCGCGGCAGAATATCCCGAAGATGTATTCGTGGTCAACTCCAACTCCGTTGCCATCGGCTCCGGCATTTTGGCGCAGTATGCTCTGTCCCTGAAGCACGCCGGCATGGAGGCGAAGAAGATCGCCGGGAAGCTGGAGGAGGCAAAGGGTCGTGTCTGCGTGATCGCCCTTTTGGACACTCTGGAGTATTTGAAAAAAGGGGGCAGGATCTCCAAAACCGCCGCCTTTGCCGGAGGGCTTCTGTCCATCAAGCCTGTTATCACCGTAAAAGACGGACAGATCCTTATGCTGGGCAAGGCAAGAGGCTCCAAACAGGGCAACAACCTTCTCACTCAGGAGATCGAAAAGGTGGGGGGCGTGGATTTCCGTATGCCTGTGCTTTTGGGCTATACAGGGCTGAGCAGCTCCCTTTTGGATAAATATGTGGAAGACAGCAGGGCATTGTGGGCGGAAAGCCGGGAAGCTCTGGACAGTGTGGTCATCGGAAGCGTTGTGGGCACTCATGCGGGTCCCGGCGCGGTGGCAGTGGCTTTTTTCCATAAGTGAAATAAGATAAATATAACAAAACGGTCATCCCTGCTTTTTGGGCAATGTCATTAAGTTAAGAAAGGCTGGACTTCACAGAAATGTGGAGCCCAGTTTTTTGTAACATTTTTTGAAAAACCACTTGACAAATAGCAGAAAATGTGCGGCCTTTTTGCTAACCGCAGTTAGCAAAAAGGCCCATGTAATTAGAGGTGTTCCCCCACCCAAATTACAAGGAGGATTTTCTAGTGTTAGATGAAGTAAGTGCAGTGAAAAAGAAGTTGATGGAAGCCATTTCCCAACTTTGCGAGGCATCATGGATGTTTACAAAAGACCCTGAACGGAATTTTACTAGAAAAAGGAAGTTGCCGTTCGATAAGGTCATTTCATTCCTTCTGGCAATGGAAGGAGGAAGTCTTACAACAGAGTTGTTGAATTACTTTGAATGTACACCCGATAGTGCATCCAGTGCTGCTTTCGTACAGCAAAGAGGGAAGATTGATGCATCCGCTTTTCACTCTCTGTTCGATTTGTTTGTTCAAAAAACAGACAAAGAGCATTGCTACAAGGGTTTCCGCTTAATTGCCGCTGACGGCTCCGATATTCAAATCCCTACCAATTCAAGCGACCCAGATTCCTATTTCCCTGCTAGAGAGGGACAATCTGCATATAATCTGCTCCATCTTGATGCAATGTATGATTTGCTTCGGCACACCTATACAGATGCGATTTTGCTTGGGCAAAGAAAGGTGAACGAGCGGAGCTCCCTTTGCGATATGGTTGACCGATCCGCTCTGAAAAATGTTCTTATTATTGCCGACAGAGGATATGAAGGATTTAATCTCATGGCTCATATTCAGGAAAAAGGCTGGTGTTTTCTGATCCGTGTTCAGGATGTTGTCAATTCAAGGGGTATCGCTGCCGGCTTGGATCTGCCAGACACAGATGAATTTGATTTATTTGTCGACCTTACACTAACGACGAAACTCACAAACAAGGTGAAGAAACTTGCCGAAAACAGAAACCAGTATAAAATCCTGAAGAGTGGTCGTGACTTTGATTATCTGCCTGCAAAAAATCGTAAATTCGACCCAACTGTTTTTTATGGACTCCCATTCCGTATCGTACGCTTTCAAATTGCGGAGGGTATATTTGAAACCGTTGTGACGAATCTGGATGCAGATGCCTTCCCTCCGGAGGAACTAAAGAAACTCTACAATATGCGTTGGGGCATCGAAAACTCTTTCCGTGAACTAAAATATACCGTCGGACTATTACATTTTCATGCGAAAAAGGTGGAGTACATATACCAAGAGGTTTTTGCCCGGCTCATCATGTACAACTTTACTGAGTTGGTTACCTCGCCCGTAATCATTCAGAAAGCCAGAACAAAGTATGCATATAAGGCAAACTTCTCTGTTGCGGTACATGTTTGCAGACAATTCTTCCTTGGTAATGTATCTCCACCAGATGTTGAAGCTCTCATTCGCAGGCATGTTTCTCCAATTCGACCCGGCAGAAGCAGCCCTCGAAAAACGACCATTAGGCATGCGGTTAGCTTCACCTATAGAGTAGCATAAATTTTGCTTTTTGAATAGGTTTTTTAAGCGGATTCCTCAATCCGCTCACTTGTCGTGCCAAAAATAAAAAATAAGAGCATCCAAAACAGTTTCCTGCATTGGATGCTCCCGTTCTTTTTCTCTTGCACTTAGACCTTCGATGCTAACTTAATGACATTGCGGTCATCCGGGGGAGGTTTTTCGTATAAAGAAAGAACCTTCTATCCTGCCAAAAGGCGTGATGGAAGGTTCTTGTTTTTTAATCGAGATAATTTTCTATGACCAGGGCGATGCTTTCCCGCTCTTTCGGGGTGAGCTTTCGCCAGCTTTCCATCAAATGAGCTTCCTGAGCATTCAGCTCAAAGTGGCTCACCGGCTCGATGATGTGAGGAATATCGGTGTGACCGATCAGGTAGTCAACGGTGACTTCAAAGAAGTCCGCCAGGGTGCTCAAAGTCCAGATGTCCGCCT
>JAZNYB010000141.1:0-13866 GCA_045594185.1 Faecousia sp.
GTATAATGATTACCGGGTAATTATGGTAAGCGGTGTTGTTGTAGTTCCCTGATGGTTCTTGGTATGGTATAATATGTGTTTCTTATTTGGTGAAATATATTTAGTTGTAGTTCCCTGATGGTTCTTGGTATGGTATAATAGACCATCAAAAAAACACTGGAAAGCAAGGCTTTCCGGTGTTTTTTTATGAGGAAAAAAAGAGAAAAAACAGGTGGATAATGGTGATTATTCTTAAAATATTGTCAACTGTTCCGTCTGAAAATCATCATCCGCTTCGCACAGCTTGCCCAGAAGAATGTCAATGGCCTCATATTGCTTTTCCGTGATCACCAAAGCCCGGATCGATCCATTTTCCGGCAGATTCGTCTTTAGTCTGGCTCTGTGCTTGTTGACCGCATCCATTCCGTTGCAAACCCGGGCATAGACCGAATATTGCAGCATATGATAACCGTCATACAGAAGGAAATTGCGAAACTTCGTCGCTTCATGCCTCTGCCGCTTTGTTTTTACCGGCAGATCAAAAAACACAATGATCCTCATAAACTTATTCATATGCGTGTTGTTTTAATTCCAGCAATTGAGGCAGCAAAAGCTCACGGTTTTTATCCGCAAGGGCTTGCCCCAGGCTTTGAACCGTTCGCTCCATGGCATAGCTGACACTGTGCCGCTGCCCTCCCGACAGGATCTCCAGATTCAAGCAGTTGAAAAGCTGACGCTTATGCTGGGGTGTCAGTTCCTGATCTTCTTCGTGGAAAGAGACAAAAACCATTCTGTCTACAACAGGGCGAAATGGTTCCATTAAGTCGTCTGCCAAATTAAAGCTGTTCAGGGTGCTGCGGTGATGAAGTCCAAATGCCGGAAGAAATCCGTATACACTAAGAAGCCTTGCCATGGCTCCCCGCAATATGGCATAACCATAGTTTAGGGCACTGTTGCGTGCGTCCTCCTTTGATCTGGTAAAGCCTTCCCCAAACAGACGGGGAAAATATGCCTGCGCTCCGGTCGCTTCCACATTTTCAGGGTCCCCTGAACGAACACGCAAGGCAAGGGCATACAGTGGGCAGGCTGATTCTTCCCCCTGAGAAAGCAGGAGACACTTCGCCTGATTGTTCAGCTTCGCTTTAACAATGCTTTGCCACAACTGCTTTTTCCTCGGCTCAGTGGCATCCAACTGGCTTCGGATCACAGATAAGCCGCGGCTGTGCTGCATATAGGGAGTTAAAACGGCGCAAGGCGTATGCTTCTCATCGCAAAGAAAAACAGCGCAGCCGCACTGCCCCAAATGAGACAGCGCGGCTGTAGTAATAACGGAGCGGTTGCTTTCCAGCAAAAGGGCAGAAAGATCCTCAAGAGGCACATGGTGACAGCGGTCAGTCTCAATGACGAGCTGGCCGTTTTTCATGCTGATACGGGCAGGATTCTCAATGATAATATTTCTGAATGCCATAAGCTCACCTTTTCTTGATCCGGAACGGCTGGCGGACCTCTTTGCCAACTTTATGATACTCTCCCAAAACATCGACCGTAAACTTTTCAAGGCATACAAGGGTTTTTGCGCCAAAGCCAGCCTGCTTGTAGGCATTGTCGTGAGAGATACAAGTAATTGCTCCCGTTGAGATATTCATCCCTTTGTAATACGCCATCATGGAATATCCGGAAATCGTATCCGGCAAATCGCTTTCCTTGTGGATCTTGGAGAAGGTGAGGGGCTTTTTTCCGGTGATCCGAATCAGGTCGTTGGGGTAAAGGGAGAACAGGAAATCCTCCTCCCTCATGTTTTTCCATTGCTCATAGGGCTTATGGGCAACGCAGGCTTTATTGGGTAAGGTGTCCTGAACAGTATCCGCCACATAGACGGGAACCAGATAATAACCATCATCCTCCACATAGAACACATCCACACGCACCATGGAATCGTTATCTGCCACACCTCTCCCTTCATGCAGTGGCACATTGAGAGTCGTAGGCTCCCACAGCTTGACCTTTTTTACAACAGGCCCCGGTGTACCGTCGCTTTTCGGCTTGTGGAAGGGATCAGCAAAAGCCTTCTTCGCGTCTCCGCCGTATGCTTGCAGTCGGGCAAGGAGGGCTTCGTAAAGCAAGCGGTCACTTTGCTTGTCATAGTAGTTTTCCTGCAAAGACTTTATGGTGAGATCCTGCAACGCGCGCTTAACAATAACTCTGCCGTCTGCCAGAATTTTGGGGCTTTTCACGGTGTCCTTATGCGCGGCACCGGTAACCTTTCGCATAGGCACCCGGGAAACAAAGATGGGGGAAGCAGGCGGTGTCAGATCCCCGGATGCGTACATTGGCAGATGCATATCCCGCAAAACGCTTTCGGGATCACTGCTGAGATGCCCCTCCAGCTCCTTGCGGAACTGCGGCCACGGATCCGGGAAACTCCTTATGACCTCTCCCGTAGCGGCATCTACACAATAGTTCGTCTGCATATGGCGTGTATATCGGCACTCACGATAGGCATTGTATCGGGAAATCTGCTGGATCATAGCATCCGTGGTGCAGGCAACAACAAGGGCATCTACCCCGTGATGAACATCACCGTTTGCCCGGATTTTATGTATTCCCCAGCGTTTGCGCATATGGCTTGTTACAGCTCCGTTGACTGCGGTTACCCGCTTTTTTCTGCCTCTCTGGGAGTCGGCAAAGAGAAGATTGTCATTCAGATAATTCAGGATAAACCGGGTCGCTGTTTTGGTGTCCTGCAAATTGCGTTCCTTGAATCGCTTCTCATCCTCCTCAGTAATGCCTTCCTTAAGGAGCAATTGCCGCTTTCGGTAATCCCGGATACTGGATTGCACCCAAACGATAAAGCTGTCCCGCCGCTCCCCTGTAAGATATTGCAGAGGCAGCCGGTTTCCCTTGTTGCGATTTTCCGACGAGAACACAAGCACCTTGTTTTTGTAGCTGTCGTCAAAGCTGATGCTGTAAGGCACGATGTGATCCACTTCGGCATAATCGGGATCAAAGATTCTCTCAATAGAAAGGGGCTTCTGGGAATAAGGGCAAATACCTTGCTGCTGCTCATACAGCTTCAGCTTTACCAGATCCATGCCGGTGGGAGAACGAATGCAAAACTCTTTGCGAAGCCGCTCCATGATCCGCTCATTGGCAGCCTGATTTGCCAGCATATCCCGCTCCATTTTCTTCCGCTCAGAAAAATCTTTTGCCATTTCTCTTGCCAATTCCACATTGATGAACAACGGACTCTTGTTTTGAGATCTGATAATGGCGTTTACAACCTTAATTGTCTGCGCAATGGACCGGCGCACCACAGGACTGGTGATGTCGTCATAGTCGGACTGCGTTGGATGCAAAAGCATATCTCTGCTTTCGCCATGGTGCGCCTTAAAGTGGAATCCCGCAGCTTCGCAGGCATCGTTATAGTTCATGCCTTTTTCCAGATGGGGGATGATCGCGTCACACGCCGCAGTGGAGAGATGACCGAATTTCGTGAAATTTCCCATAGATTCCACAGCATCAATGAGGATTTCCGGAATTTGCGCCTCTTGCAGATAGCCGCGAATTTTCGCGGAAGTCTTATACAGTGTCAGAGCCGTAGCGATGGCATTTCGCTGTGCAACCGTGACCGAGGATATATAGCCCTTTTTAATTTTATCCAATGCTTTCCGCATTTGATGGTAAGCCTTCATACAGCCCAGCTTCGTTTTCTTTTCGCTGGCAGCCATATCGTTTTCCTGATAGCGCACAAGATTAAACCGCACATCAGGGGCAAGGGCAAGCTCTTTGCGAATCCGGGCAAAATCGATATTGTCGGTGGTATGCGCCAGAGAGATCAGCTTTTCCCGCTGCTCCGCAGTCAGCGGCTCCCCATTGCCCTTATACTGGATACGAATGTGATTGATCTTCTCCAACAGGCTGAAATACTCGAAAGAGTATGTTGCCTTAGCAGCTCTGGGCAGTTCCGGGAAGAATGTACACCTTCCAACCATTTTTTCGATTTGATTTCCCCCATAAGGACTGTTGCCGCCGGGACCTTCATCAAAGGAACGCTGACTTAAAAGGATCGCCAGATATGCCTCCTCAAGCTCAGGTGTCGCATAACCGGAGCCGCATCGCCGCTGCGCCGTGAAAATCAGGCGCACTTCCTCCTCAATCTGCTGTCTGGTTACCGTGGAAACATACTCGCCACCTTTATTCCGCTTGTGGTCAGCAAAGCGGGAATCCTTGAGCAGCATTTCTCCCACGGTGCGGTAACCGTCCCTTTCCATTGCCTGCTTGTTTTCACTCACCGCCGCCAAAATAGCTCCATCTTCATCATCGGAGGGATTTTTACGATTGGAGCGGAAGCCTCTGCTTTGGGAAAGATGGATCAGCAGGCGGGCAAGCTCATTGCCGGAGAGCAGTTCATCCAGGGCTCTGACCCGCAAGGCGTAAATATCCTCCAGTCTTCCGGTAAAAAGGATGTTCAGCGCATCCTGACTCAATACATTTTGAGCAATCAGCAGATTGCGAATCCGCTCATTTCTGTGACGATGCCTGCGCAATCGGCGGCGCGCGCTTCTGGCTTCCCGTCTGGGGGCAGCAAGTGAGGCACCGGTTTTGGGTTGTTCCGCCGCGTCAAAAATCCGTGAACCCATACGAATGATCCCGCAGGGTCTTTCCTCATGATCGAGGGCAACAATTGCCCAGCCAACAGAGGTAATGCCGATATCCAATCCGATTGCGTACTGTGACATTTAACTCACTCCTTAGCTAAAGTGAAGCTCCAAGAGATAACGCCCCGCAATGCGAGGCGTCAGAGCTCTTCGGTTTACTACCTTATTGTAGTAACCTGATTGTTCTTGGTATGGTATAAGAACAAGTATAATATACCGCACCATATTTTCTTTGTCAACAGATTTTTCCTTGAGTTTCCGCAAAATAAAAATGAAAAGTTATCCACAGGTGCAGATCGTACAGATTTCAGAAAAAACCTCAATAAAAAAGAGGAAGCTCTATTATCACAACCGATGGGTTTCGGCCTTGGTGGATTCGTACCGCCGGGACAGTTCTGCGTACTGGGTCTGGTATTCCTGCTCCGTCAGAGAGGCGGAGGCATTCATCATCACGCAGTTGCGGATCATGCCGGAAAGCAACTCCAGCTCGGCTTCCTTTTCTTCGATATCCGCATCAATGAAGTCCGTACAGGACATGGTGCGGTGGACAGACCGCAGCCCCTCAATCCGTTCCTCCGGATCGGGCATGTATTCACTGACGGCCTGGAGAAAACGTTCTTTCAGGATTTCTTCATCTACGTGGGGCGTGGTGCATTTTGCCTCATTTTTGAACTTCTGGTTGCATTGCCAGATTACCCGGCGGTACTTGCTGTTGGAGTGCCAGATCTTGGGGCCATACACACCGCCACAGTCCCCGCAGATGACCTTCCTCGAAAAGGGGGTGAAGCAGTCGTGCCGCCGCCCCAGCTTCTTCCGCCGGGCAACCTCCACCTGACCGCTTCCCATTCCGAAGGCTCAATAATGACCGGGTGGCTGCACTCCACATAGTACTGAGGCACTTCTCCCTCGTTGACTTTCTTGGTTTTGGTGAGGAAATCTACGGTGTAAGTCTTCTGGTTGCGGAGGCAGGACTCGAACCTACGACCTCCGGGTTATGAGCCTAAGGGTCACATCAGTCCCATGCACCAAATAACCACCAGTGCCGTTAAGGTTACCAATGTATCAATGGTGATCCCATAAAGCATGGGTGCAAAGCCCGCTTTTTTGAAATCTGTGATACTGGTTCCCAGACCAATGGCAGCCAATGCGGTTACCATGAGGAATTTGCTGGCACTCTTGATCACGGCAGACACTTCAACGGGAATACATCCCACACTGTTCAGAACCGCCAATGCCAGGAATCCGCCGATGAACCAGGGAATGATTTTCAAAAGATTTACCTTTTGACCACCGCTGGCTGTTTGCAGCTCTTTCTTCTTGATTCGGGTACCGATATAGGCAAATACCAGCACAGTGGGGATAATGGCTATGGTTCGGGTGAGCTTGACCATTGTGGCAAAATCCCCCGCCGCCTCAGAAAACGCGTATCCCGAAGCAACAACACTGGCGGTGTCATTGACGGAAGTTCCCGCCCAAATCCCATAGGCAATATCGGACATACCCAAAAGCCTTCCCATAATGGGATACAGGGCGATCATCACCATGTCAAACAGGAAGGTGGAGGACATAGCAAAGGCGATATCCTTGTCATCCGCGTCAATAACCGGAGCGATCGCCGCCACAGCTGAGCCGCCGCAAATACCGGTACCGGCTGAGATCAGGTTGCTCAGCTTCCAGTTCAGTCCAAAAAGCTTCCGGATGAAATAGCCGCCCCCGAAGCACATGGCAAAGGTAAAGAGCATAACGAAGAAGGGCATCTTGCCCACGGACATGATCGTGTTTATGGACAGGGATGCCCCCAGGAGAATGATCGCCAGCTTCAAAACCTTTTTGGATGTGAATTTCAGGGCAGGCTTCAGCCAATCCGGGTGGAAAAAGCTGTTAATGATCGTACCCATGAACAAGGCGATAATAGACGCGCCCAAAAGATCGCCGGGGATCAGGTGCTCCGCCAAAACCGATAGTCCCGCTACGCCGAAACAGATCAAAACCCCCAGCAAAAACACGATTCGTTCTTTTGCTTTCGATTCCATAAATACCCTCATTATTCTTTTCTTGAGAAATCCCCACGCATAGACTTATGCGCGGGGATCATCTCATACATTATAGTAGACTTCGCTCCAAATAACCGTCAGGAGGATTCCAATGAAAAGGAAGAAAAGTCCTGTTACAAGAAGATAACTCAGCTTAAACTTTTTCGCTTTGCTCAGCTTTCGTTCGCGGTAATCATAATACCGCTCTTGCCTTCTGTTTCCCACAGGAATAAAGAAGGAGAAGGCATTTTTGAGGGTATACCCAATGGCTAAAAGCGCACCCTCATTGCTAACATACATCATGCCCGCAATAAGCGTCATCAATATGCCCGCCACAAAGAACGCGTCTGCCAAAATCTGGAGATTCACCGCCGCGCTTTCTGTGAAGAAGCCCTTGGACCAAATCACAAGGAACGCAATAAGCAGCTCAACGCCAAAACAAATCGCATAATTTCTTAATGTTACTTTGGTTTCCTTTTTCACTGTTTTAACCATCCATTTGTGTTACTTGATCATCTGTCTATACTTTTCCTCTTCAACATCGTTGCAGTACACGAAATGTCCGGGGGTGATCTCACGGAAGGTGGGAGCATCTACCGAGTAATCATGCTCTGCAATGGGGTTGTAGTGGATTCTGACACGCTGCTTCTCATATACAGGATCGGGCAGGGGGATCGCGGAGAGAAGGGATCTTGTATAAGGATGCAGGGGGTTCTTGAAGAGCTCATCGGAATCAGCCAGCTCTACCATCTTGCCGAAGTACATAACGCCGATCCGGTCAGAGAAGTACTTAACCACAGACAGGTCATGGGCGATGAACAAAATGGTAAGACCCATGCGATCCCGGAGATCGTTGAGCAGGTTAATGACCTGCGCCTGAATGGATACATCAAGGGCGGAGATGGGCTCGTCGGCAATGATCATCTCAGGCTGCATAATGACCGCTCTGGCGATACCGATACGCTGCCGCTGACCACCGGAGAACTCATGGGGATAACGATCCGCGTGTTCACGGACAAGACCGACCATCTCAAGGATCTCGTAAACCTTCTCGTTGATATAATCCTGATCGGTGACACCATTGATCACAAGACCCTCAGCGATAATATCACGAACGGTCATACGGGGATCAAGAGAAGCGATGGGATCCTGGAAGATCATCTGGATCTGGGTAATGAGTCTGCTTCTCTTTGCCACACGGCAACGGGTCTGATATTCCTTTTTCAGGGCACTGAGCTTCTCAGCATCCCCGGCCGCCTCAGCCTCACGGAATTTCTGAGCATACTCCTCCTCCAGTGCCTTGAGCTGAGACTCGGCATACTGCTTATCAACAGCCTTGCTGTCAGCCTTAGCCTCCCGGATGAGAGCCCGGTTCTTATCAACGATTTCCCCAAGCTCCTGGTTGATCTTCTGGATTTCCTTCTGGATCTCAGCTTTTCTGGCGGCATCCACATTCTTTTCGGAGCGGAGAGCCTTAAGCCTCTTTGCGGCATCGGCACGGGCAGCAACGATGGCATCCTTGTAGGATCGTGTTCCTGCTCCGATTCTCTTACCCTTGAAGTAAACATTGCCGGAGGTGATCTCATACAGCTTGATGATGGAACGACCTGTGGTGGTCTTACCACAGCCGGACTCACCAACAAGACCGAAGGTTTCGCCCCGCTTGATCTCAAAGCTGACATCATCAACAGCCTTCAGATCCTTGCGACCCAAGCGGAAATACTGGCAAAGGTGCTCCACTTTCAACAATACTTCACGATTATTCTCCATGGTTGCCACCTCTTTCTTCCATTCTCCGAATGCGTTCGGTGATAATCTTGGGAATTTCTACCTTGGGTGCGTTGGGATGGAGCAGCCAGGTTGCGGCAAAGTGCGTGGGAGAGACTTGATACATAGGGGGCTGCATCTCAAAGTCGATCTCCATTGCGTACTTATTTCTTTCCGCAAAGGCATCACCAACGGGAGGATAGATCATATTGGGGGGTGTGCCGGGGATCGCGTCCAGCTTTTCGTTGGTATCCAGGTCAGGCATAGAGGAAAGCAGAGCCCAGGTGTAGGGATGCTGGGGGTTATAGAAAACCTCTTCCGCAGTGCCGTACTCAACGATCTTGCCTGCGTACATAACAGCGATTCTGTCTGCCATGTTGGCAACAACGCCAAGGTCATGGGTAATGAAGATGATAGACAGATTATGCTCTTTCTTCAGGCGGTTGATCAGCTCAAGGATCTGTGCCTGAATGGTAACATCAAGTGCCGTAGTGGGCTCGTCACAAATAAGGATGTCGGGGTTTGCGGAAAGGGCGATGGCGATAACAATACGCTGGCGCATACCGCCGGAGAACTCGAAGGGGTACTGCTTGTAGCGCATTCTCGCCTCAGGGATACCCACCTCTTCCATGAGCTTGATAGCCTTTTCCTTGGCGATCTGCTTGGTGAGTGTGTAAACCACCTGAGAGGCTTTATCCTGGAGGTAGTCAATGATCTCGACACACCGCTTGTCCGCGTCAAAGCTATCGGCGGCGGCAACATCTGCCTGGAATCTGCTCACAACCCGGTTGATAACAGAAACGATGGTCTCGATCTGCGTTTCAAGCTCCACAACAGACTTGGGAACGACCTTCCACTCAACCGTCTTGCCCTTTGCCAGCAACGCCTCTCTCTTAGCGGTCTGCTTGGCAAAGCGGGCTTCCTCCTTGGGGTTATTCTTCATATAGAAGAAATACTTTTCCACTTCTCTGTGAAGCGCACCGCCAAAGGTGTATGCCACATTATCCTTCACAATGGCGAGCGGATCAATTGCTGTCATAACGCTCTTGTTTGCGCTCTTGCAAGTCTCCTCAGCCTGTTTCGCGGAGAATGTGCCTGTTCTGAAGAACTTGATCGCATTTTCCAGAGCCTCGATGGCAGCCTTTTTGTTTTCGATATTCTTGTTGAAGGAATACAGAACAGCGATCTTTACCAGAGCCATGAAGTCGTCCAGGAACTCCTCGTTAAGAAGCTTTCCGGCAATCTCGTTGGCTTCGTCGGCGGGCATCTGGCTGAGATCCTTCTTCGGTTGCTTGTAGACATAATAACCGATCTTGAAGAAGTTATGCCGGTGCTGTTCCAGCATCTCCTGAGCGGTCTTTTTGATCGCCTCGACCACCTCAACGGTTTCAGCGGAAGCCTGATTTTTGGAGGCACCCGCGCCTGCCAGCTTTTTGGCAACATCAAGAATGGTCAGCTTACGGCGTTCCGCACGCGCTGCGTTATCAATGGCGGCAATGTGATCCTTCAGGAGCTTCTCATACTTGGAAACAAAATACTTGTCGTTGATCTCCGTGAGTCTGCGTCTGATCAGACCCAGCATGGACAATACATCCACCTTCTGATTCTTTTCAGTGAGGAACAGAAGATCCTCAATGACGACCAGCATTTCCTCCGCTGCGGTGCGGGCGGCGTTGTAGCTGTTTTCCAGCTTCATCGCCTGAATGTTGAACTCGTTAAAGGTTCTGATATACCGATCCACATCCGCGGCAGTGATGCCGGGGCGGGGTGTTTCGGCAAGAGCCTTCTTGATCATTTCGGACAGCTCAGCAAGGGTCTTGTTAAAGGCAACACGACCTTCTTTGCGGCTTGCCTTGTTCTTCAGAAGCATGGCTTCCGTGATCTGCTTGCCGATCCGCATAATGGGGTTCAGGGAGGACAAGGGATCCTGGAAGATCATTGCGATCTTGTCGCCACGGAGCTTGTGCATCTCCTCCTCAGGGATACGGATCAGATCCTGACCGTTATAGAGAATTTCGCCGCCCTCATAAATGGAGTTGCCGGCGGAAATGCCCATGATCGCCTTGGAGGTTACAGACTTGCCGGAGCCGGATTCACCAACGATGGCAAGAGTCTCGCCCTTATAAAGATCGAAGGAGATGTTTCGTACAGCCTGAACCTTGCCACCGTCTGTACGGAAAGAGATCTTAAGATCATTTACCGATAATTTGATTTCTTTTTTCATGCTTAATCCTCCGTTCCTCTGAGGGATGGATTAAACGCATCGCGCAATCCGTTGCCGAACAAATTGAAGCTGAGCATCATAAGAACCAGGAACACGCAGGGGAAGATTGCAACATAGCCGGCATTTGCCGTAATGGACTGCTGACCCGCGGCGATCAAGGTACCAACGGAGGTGATGTTGCCAGCCTCCAGATTGATGATACCCAGATAGGAGAAGCTTGTCTCCGTATAGATCATGGCGGGAATTGCCAGAGCGACACTGGTTACGATGGTGCCAAGACCATTGGGGAAAATATGCTTAAACATGATTCTGGTATCCCGGGCACCCAGTGTTCTTGCCGCCAGAACATATTCCTGATTCTTGAAGCGGTAGAACTGCATACGCACCGTCCAGGACAGTCCGATCCATCCCGTTGCAAAGAACGCGATAAACAAGACCAGCACCTGACTGGAGGAGCCCATGTGATATTTCAGAAGGGTGATAACGATCATGGTAGGCACAGAGCCCAGGATCTCAGCGATTCTTTCCATAAACAGGTCGGTCTTGCCGCCGAAATAACCGGAGATAGAGCCCCAGATAGCACCCATGATAAAGTTTACCACGGAAACGATGGTGGCGAAAATGAAGGAGAATCTTGCGCCGTAGGCAAGACAGGCAAAGATGTCTTTACCGGTCTGGGTGGTGCCGAACAGGAAGTTGGGCTCACCGATGCCGTCCTTCAGCACCTCCTGATGCTGATAGGTGTAGTACTCATAATACTCCGTTCTGACCTCAATACCACCGTCTACCTTACGACCGTAGACATAGAAGTACTGCTTGCCATCCTCCTCGATGCCGTTCTCACCCTCAATTCTCAGAGAGTTATAGTCCGCAACGATGCTGCTGACCTGACCGGCCTCATACTGCCAATAATTGGGAATAATGTTACCCTCTTCGTCCAGCTTGGGGCGAATGACGGATGCCTTGGGATTCTCCATCTTATAATAGATGTTGGCATCGTACTTATTCTTCTCCAGTGTGGGTCTGTTATTGGACTTGACGATGGGATAAAGCACCTGTCTGCCGGTTTCGTTCTGATATCTCTGGATGTCATTAAACTCTTCCAAAGAGATGATCTTATACTTGCCGAAGCCAACGCCGTAATAGGTATTGTAGCGGTAAGTATAGGTAGAACCGTCCTCGCTTACAGTGTAGTCGCCGTTTTTGATAATTTCTCTGCCCGTTTCAACGGAAAGGGCGAGATCCTTGAGATAGCCCACATAGTTGGTGTTCTTCACCTTGCAGCCGTCCCAGAAGTTAATATCACTGTTGGCAAACAGCTCGGATCTGGGTGTAACATAGGAATACACCATATCATAGTAAGCAGGCTGGAAGGGGGTGAACAAGGGACCAAAGATGGCAAAGAGCAGCAGCACGGCAATAACGATACCGCCTACAACAGCACCCTTGTTCTTGGAGAACCGCTTGAAAGCGCCCTGAAAATAGCTTACGGGCTTGGTTTCAAATTTGCTGTCGTGATACAGGTCGGTCTTTGTGGCAAATTTGAACTTTTCCGCAGGAATGTTATTTATATTCTTATACATACTCATTTCGCCCCCATCCTGATTCTCGGGTCAATAATACCGTAGCTGATGTCCAAAACGATATTAGCAGTAAGACTGACCAAGGTGTAGAAGCCGGATAACAACATAAAGAAGTCATAATCCTGGAAAAGGATAGAGTTCAGATAGAGTCCGCCAACGCCGTTGATGCCGAACATCTTCTCAATGATCAGAGAGCCGGAAAGCACGGAGATGAACTCAGAGAGGATCATGGGGAAGATAACGACCATGGAGTTGCGCAGAGCATGGCGGGCAATAGCCTGTCCTTTGGTAAGACCCTTGGTTCTCGCCAGAAGCATGAACTCACCGGTAAGCACCTCGGAAAGCTCGGCACGGGTATTACGGGCGTATCTGGCAATGGGTCCAAGACACAGGGCAAATACAGCGGGGAGCATGGAATGGAACACTTCCCAGGAGAAGTAATCGTTACTCGTTGACATTGTTAAGGGGAACCAGCCCAGCTTGAAGCAGAACACATACTGGAGCATCAGAGCCAAGACGATGCCGGGAAGTGATATTAGCAAAATAATGAAAATATTGATCAACTGATCCTGCCACTTATTCTTTTTCAGCGCGGCAAAAATACCCAGACCAAGTCCCAGGGGCACACCGATAAGGGAGGAATAAACGTTGATCAGGATCGTGGGAGGCAGATGACTGGTAAATACCTTCCAAAGGTTCATGTTGAGGTATTCGCCATAGGTGGTAGCGATACCGAAGTCGCCCTCAGTCACGATTCTCTTGATATAGTTTGCGTACTGGAGCAGGATAGGCACCCGGTCGTAGGTCCAGACACCGTTCTCACCCTCAGCGATGTTGGTGATCCAACCTCTGCCCTCAAGGGTCTTCATAACGATCTCAGGGTCCTGTCCAGGCAGGGCGTTTGTTGGGATGGGCAGAAGCTTGATGAGTACAAAACACATCGTGAATATGATGACGAATGTAAGCAACATCAAGCTCAAACGCTTTGTAACATATTTAAACATGTACATAGGTTTTTCTCCTCTGCTTTGTTATTTTCCAATTCATAGTGCTTGAGCCATAAAGCAGTAATCCGGAAGGCTCTGGGCAAATGAGATCTGCGCACAGCCGAAACCGATAAAACATTGGAGCCAAATCAGTTTACAGCTTGTCCTTCCGGCTGGAATATAACCGTCAGGCTGCCAGTATTTATCTTCGTAACAGTGTTATATTTTACTGTTATATCTCTCTAATTTGCTAATTCGGTAAATTTTTATGGATACCTATAAGGCAAACTAGCGGTGAGCACAGTGGCCCCCCTCCGTTTGCGTTAATTTACTTTGGAGAAATCAGATAAGTAATGTAAAATTACTCAGACTTCTTGTACTCCTCGGACAGGTCGTTGCCGTTCTGAGCAACATACTCAGCCCACTCAGCATCGGTGTAGTTGACTTCCAGATATCTGTAGCCACCGAAGCCCATGAAGGTGTGCTCGTCTTCAGAGAAGTAGGAGAACTTAGCACCCAGGAAGGAACCGCCGCCGTCAGCGATCAGCATTACGGAACGGCTCTCCTTGATGGCGACCTCTTCCAGAGCGGAGAGGATCATCAGTCTTGCCTCAACGGGAGCAAAGCCTTCGCCCC
>JAZNYB010000142.1:0-5690 GCA_045594185.1 Faecousia sp.
CGGATGGCATCCTTGACCTGCTGCGCGGTCACATTGTGGCCTTCCTTCACATCCAAAAGGGTGATCTCGTAGCCTTCTTTTTTCAACTTTTCCAGGGTGTGCAGCACAGCATGATGCTCAAAAGCAGTGGAGATAATGTGCTTCTTTCCCTTTCTCGCGCCGTAGCGGGCTGCGGAAATGATTGCCTGGTTATCGGCTTCGCTGCCGCCGGAGGTGAAGATAATTTCACGGGGCTCACAGCCCAGGCACCCCGCAACGGTAGCCCGGGCAGCATCCAGCGCTTCTTTGGCTTCCTGGCCCATGGTGTGCAGGCTGGAAGGGTTGCCGTAGTTGTTTTCCAAATATTCCATCATTGCCGCAACAGCAATCTTGCTCATTTTCGTGGTTGCGGCATTATCAGCGTATACATGCATAGTCGTACCTCCAAGGTATTTGCCTAGTAATTGCATAGGTAATATAGCATCTATTACCTACAATGTCAATAGGTAATATAGGAATTTACAATGTTTCCTCCAACACCCGCACAACCGCTTCCAGGCCCAGTTGATCTTCCCGGGTAAAACGGGCAAAATAAGGGGAATCAATATCCAGAACGCCGTAGATTTCCCCATTTTTAAAGATGGGAACAACGATTTCTGAATTGGAAGCGCTGTCGCAGGCAATATGTCCGGGGAACTGGTGCACATCCTCTACCAGGATGGTTTTTGCTTCCTTTACAGCAGTACCGCAAACACCTTTGCCCACGGGGATCTCAATGCAGGCAGGCTTTCCCTGGAAAGGCCCCAGCACCAGCATGCCCTGCTCCATCAAATAAAATCCCGCCCAGTTGATTCTGTCCATGGCCTGCCAAACAGCAGCGGAAACATTTGCCAAATTGGCAATGGGATGCGGCACGCCTTTCGTCAGCGCCTTCACCTGCGCGGTCAAAGTAGTATAATCCATAATATCTTCCCTTCGCTTTTTTCTTTTATTCTACAGGAAAACATATCCATATGCAACTGTTTCCAGTTCCACCGCCTTATCCCTGATTTTTCGACATTTGCATCGGTTACATTCCGTTTCTCGCTGGCATATTAAGAAAGCAGGCAAAGAGGAGGGCTGTCAAATGAAAAAACTACTGTTTCGTTTATTTTGCGTTTTTTTGCTGATATATAGTGTTCCCATTGGCGCGTCCGCCGCAGATATGCTGGTTCCCGTGGGGCAGGTAGTCGGGTTGGAACTGCACAACAATACCGTCACCGTTGCCGGGTTGGAAGAAAACTCTGCCGCAAAAGCAGCAGGCTTGCAGATAGGTGATCAGCTGGTTGCTATTGATGATCATGGAATCCAAACCGCTGAAGATGTGCGCAACGCGCTGGATCACAGCCAGGGAAGCGTCCGCATTACAGTGCGGCGTAATGACACTCTGGAAATCATCCGGGTAGCGCCGTCCATTACACCGGAAGGGCCAAAGCTGGGAGTCTATCTGCGACAGGGCATCACCGGCATCGGCACGGTCACTTACTATGATCCGGCAACCCAAGCCTTTGCTGCTCTGGGACACGGTGTCAACGATCCATCCGGACAGCTTTTGCGGCTGACGGAAGGCTATGCCTATTGGGCAAAAGTTGCCTCGGTCCGCAAAGGACAGCCGGGAACTCCCGGTCAGCTGATCGGCGCTCTCTGCGGCAAAGATGCCTTGGGTATTCTGACCCAAAATACACCTCAGGGTGTATTCGGCAATACCCCGATCCCCTGGAAAACCCAACCCCTTCCGGTTGGCGATGCAGGCACCGTTACGACCGGCAGCGCCACGATCCTCTCCACTGTAACCGGCGATACGCCCCGGGAATATTCTGTGGAAATTTTGAAAGTCTATCCCGCCTCCCGGCAAAACGGCAGAAACATGCTCATCCGGGTCACAGACCCCGAGCTTTTGGAGATCACCGGCGGCATTGTCCAGGGCATGTCCGGCTCGCCGATTATTCAAGATGGCAAGCTGATCGGCGCCGTCACCCATGTCCTCGTCAACGACCCCACAACGGGCTACGGGATTTTTATTGAAAATATGCTGGATGCAGCGGCATAAATAATCAAAAACAGGGTAGTTTGCTGGCTGCCCTGTTCTTCTTGCAATTTTTGCAGGATTTTGATAAACTAGTAAAAAAGTGCATATAGCGTTGGCACATCTTATATTCAAGGAGGTATGACTATGTTTCACTTTTTTCGGCATATTCGCAACGAGCGATGGAAGCATATGCGTGAAGATATCACTTCAGATTTGCACCTAATTCTTCCTCAATTGAATGCCTTATGCGAAGAAGAATACATTCAGCTTGAGAAAAGTAGTGTTATTGATGTTTTATGTAAGCAAATATACACAGAAGATAACACAATTGCACGTTTGATTGTTGGCGAGAGTGAATTATGGGTAACTTATACTAATAAGTCAGTTTTGCATATCTCTTTTTGTGATTTAGGCGTGCGTGACCTTTCATACAAAGTGTTTGATGCTCCTGAACTTATGGGAAGTTGGAATTTAGCAACGGATGCTGTGAAAACCGAGGTTGATCAGTTTTCATATTTAGACTTTTGTCAGTTCTGTTCTAAGTTACATAGAAACGCTGAGGCGTATACGTGGAGTCCAGGATTTGATGAAAAAAGAGCTGTTGCTCATATTATAGCACAAAAGAGTGGGATATCTTTCCACGGACCAACTCGCAGAGAACAATCACCCGATTGTTATGTAGAGGAAGTTAAGTTTAATGCGCCTCTATTGCCGGCATGGTAATATGTGCAAGTAGATAAGGCAATGGTCACCTATCGGTTTGCTAATTTGAAGAACAACTTAATGCGCAAGCTAATATTTCAATTTGTACATTAAATTCTCGAGCAGCAAAAACAGACGGCCCGGTATCACTCCGAATTTGTCAAAAATGCGAGAAGTCTTAAAATATGGTGTTTTCGACAATTTATCTATGTCAAGTTAAGGATCGCGGGTGAAGTATGTAAAAACCTGCCTTTTGCCTGCAAAAACGCATAAAAACCGCAGAAAAGCACAAAATTCTTTTGTCCCCTACTTGACATCCGCGTGTCCGGCTCACCCATTATTCAAGATGGCAAGCTCATCGGTGCTGTCACCCACGTTCTCGTGAGCGATCCGACAACGGGTTACGGGATATTTATTGAAAATATGCTGGATGCGGCGGCATAGCAATTTGACTGTGAACTGTCTGCAGCAAAGCCGTGGAAGGCATTTTGCCTGCCACGGCTTTTATGTTTTTATTCTAAATGCTCCGCCGATAGATATTCCTTTGGTGTAACTCCCATATGCCGCTTGAACAGCCTGTAGCCATGAGACAATTCAGTAATACCTACGTTTTCGCAAGCTTCCCGGAAGGTCAGCCCTCGATCTTCCATCAGCGCGCTTACGAGCTTCATTTTTTCCCGGTTCATGTATCGATGGATACTAACTCCGGTGGCCTTTAAAAAAACACTATTTAGATAATTCGGTGATTTATCCATGGCCTTTGCCAACTTATCTAACGAAACGATCTCCCGGATATGGTTGGCAAGATACCGCTTTATCTTATTCTCCCAATAAGGTGAAATGCTTTTTCCCCGGTGCTGTTTTTGCCGGTAAAAGGTGTCCAGCCGGGACAGCATTCCGCACATGGTCATCGCTGCGCTAAAGCTGTTCAGCTCGCGTGAAACAGACAACGCGGAAATTATGCTGAGCATATCTTTTTTTATCAGCTCTGCCTCATTACCCGGCGGAACCACCAATGGTAAAGCAAGTCCGGAAAAATCAGGAGGAAAATCCTCCCCATCCTCCAGAAGCTCAAAGCAATAGTCAGTATATACTTGAATACTGCAATAGTCCTGAGGGGTGTGCCGGGGTGAGTAAAGCTGAAACGGCACATGTCGGAACAGGATCAACACGCTGCCTGCGGGGGCTTCAATGCAACGATCATAGATCCGGGCGGTCAGATGCCCGGATTTTACATACACCAACACAAAACTGTACTGGATATCTTTCTGGACTTGGCATATATTTTCTGTGTAAACATGGTGCGCAAACCCAAATTTTGGGATGTTTTGAAATTCAACAAGTGTAGTTGCCAAAACACTCACCTCCCTTTTGTAACAGCGATACTTTAACATAGTATCGTTGTTTTGTCCACAAAAAGTGTCTTCTGTAATTGTTATCTTTTTCTAAGATGATAGAATAAAATCATCACCAAAAGGAGTATTTGGAGGAGAAAACTATGGATTCGCTTGTCATCACTAATAAAATGGTGCAAAAAACAGTTTCAATCGAAGATGTTATTGAATGTGTAGAAAATACATGGAGATGGTATGGAGAGAAGCAGATCGTTATGCCGTCCAAGATCACTACCGATATGAGTAGCTTAGGCGTGAATGGCTGGTTTAATTCCATGCCGGCATACATCCATCCCATCGGTTCTGCCGGCATCAAGGTCGTTGGCGGATATTCAGACAATCCGAAAAACGGTCTGCCCTTTATTCGCGCAAATTTGCTGCTGACCGATCCCACCAACGGCAACCTCCGGGCACTGATCAGCGGCGATTGGATCTCCGATGCTCGTACCGGCGCCCAGCCTGCCATTGCTATGAAGCACCTTGCTGCCAAAACGGATATTATCACTATGATCGGTGCCGGCCGGCAGGCTTACTACGCCGTGGAATGCATTCGCCGGGTGCATAAACTGAAGGAAGTTCGTGTGTGCGATATCCGACCCGAGGCAAGGGAGAAATTTGCTTCCTACTTCCCTAATGCAGACTTTGTCATCACCCCCTACGCAAATATTGAAGAAGCATGTAAGGAATCCGACGTAATCATCACCTTAACGACTGCTGATGAGGTTTTGGTAGAAGAACCTTGGTGTAAGCCCGGCTGCCTTGTGATGCCCATGGGTTCTTTCCATGAGGTCAGCGACGACATTGCCCGTAAGTTTGATAAACTTTACTTGGATAACATCGCACAGGGTATGCACAGAGGACAGTTTTTGAATATGGCACATGCAGGAGAAATCACCGAGGAATCCTTCCATGCAGAACTTCCTGATGTAGTTGCCGGCCTTAAAACCGGCAGAGAAAACGATCAGGAAAGAATCATCTGTCAGCTGGTTGGTATGGGTTGCCCGGACATTACTGTGGCAACACTGGTGTATAACCGCATTGTTAATGAAGGAGCATCAGTTCCAACTGTGGATATGATGGCGTAGTACATTTGATTAGCCTGCCTATATGCCCAAATAAAGAAAGCCTCCGGATAACCGGAGGCTTTCGTCATTCAACAGGAAAAACCGGCAGTCCGGTATCATTCAGGATTTGTCGAAAGTGTAGGAAATCTTTAAAAACGGTTTTTTCGACATTTCATCTATGTCAACTTAAGGATCGCGGTTGAAGTGTGTAAAAACCTGCCTTTTACCTGCAAAAACGCATAAAACCGCAGAAAAACACAAAATTCTTTTGTCCCCTACTTGACACAGAAGTGTCAGGAAGTCCCCTTGTCCAGGACGGGAAATTAATAGGTGCAGTTACGCATGTTTTGGTAAATGATCCCACGATGGGTTATGGCATCTTTATCGAGAATATGTTGGAGGCCGCAGGCTGACAAGAACCCCACCGATTCGACAAGGAATCGGTGGGGTTTTCTACAAGAAAATCCTTAAGGAAACAGCATT
>JAZNYB010000143.1:0-3605 GCA_045594185.1 Faecousia sp.
CTCTTGTCTTCCTAAGACCGCTTGGCCTCCGACTTCAACCCCAAATATCCCCAGCAGTATTTAGAACGCCCCCAGACCATTCTGGAGGAGAAGAAGGAGCTTTTCCGTCTGTTGGAAAGTACACGCAGTAAGGAGTAAATACCATGGATATTCTCATTTCCAACGCAACCATCGTCACCATGGATGAAGCCATGCACATCCATTTTGGCGGTCACTTAGGCATCACCGGGGAAAAAATAACCTATATCGGCAAGGATGCCCCCAAGGAAACGCCGGAAAAGATCATAGACGGCACAGGCATGGTTCTTATGCCCGGTCTGATCAACTGCCACACCCACCTTGCCACAACCCTTTTGCGTGGTGCCGCTGAGGACTGCTCTCAGGGGAAATGGTTTCAGGAGCATATCTTCCCCCGCACAGACCGTCTGGACAAGCGGGCTGCCCGGGCAGGAATTGATCTGGCATTGGCAGAGTGTTTGCGCTTCGGCATCACCTCCGTGTCTGATCTGTGCGGCTTCCCGGAGGTCACGGCTGAGGCGGTTTGCGAGGCAGGCATGAAAGCCAACATTGCTCTGCCGTTGTGCCTTTATTCCGTGGGTGATGACGAATTTGACTTTGAGACAGATCCCGCCTGCATGGAGTTTCGTGCCATTGCAGACAAGTGGCATGGCTTTGACCATGGACGCATCCGCATAGATGGGGGACTGCAAGGGGAATATACCGGGGACTACCGCTTGTGGGAGCCGCTCAGCCGCTATGCCGCGGAAAAGGGCTTGGGGATTCAGGTGCATCTTTCCGAAAGCAAGGAAGAACACGAGGACTGTCTTGACAGAACCGGTCTGACTCCTGCCCAGCTTTTAAGCTGCCACCATGTTGCGGACACTTCCCTGTGCGCCGTGGGCTGTGCCGCTCTGGAAAAAGATGACATGACCCTTTTGGGACGGAAAAAGGCAAGCGGTGTTGTGCTGCCTGTTTCCTCTATGAAGTTTGCTCATGGGGTCGCCCCGGTGACGGAGATGGTGAAAGCGGGGATGAATGTAGCCCTTGGTACGGATTCTGCCGCTGCCAACAACAACCTTGATCTTTTTGAAGAAATGAAGGTTTTGTCCCTTGCGGCAAAGATTCAAGAGAAAAACCCGGAAGCACTGCCTTCCCAGGCTGCTTTAATGATGGCTACGGTCTGCGGCGCAAGGGCGCAGGGCAGAAGCGGTCAGTGCGGTATGCTAAAAGTGGGGCTGGATGCGGACATGATCCTGGTGGATTTCACCGCCCCCCATCTCATGCCCAGCCACGATGTATACAGCTCTCTGGTCTATTCCGCAAGGGGAAACGATGTGGCAATGACCATGGTAAGAGGAAAAGTCCTCTACGCCGGGGGCAAGTTCCTTACCATTGATTTAAGTCAAGTGGTGCGGGAAATGTCCGAGTATGCCCTTCCCCAAATTATGAACCCGGAACCGCAATAAATTTCCCTTTCGGTCTTGCTTTTCAAACTTCTCCGGAAAGAAGGTATCCATTTGTCCTCTAACACCAACAAAAAGCAATCCTTCCTTCACGGCGCTGCCCTTCTTGCTGCCGCCGTGATTATCGTGAAGCTCATTGGTGCCGTATACAAGATCCCTCTGGGCAGTATCATCGGTGACTCCGGCTTCGGCTATTTCACCACGGCTTACGACATCTACAGTGTCCTTTTAATGATCTCCACGGCTGGTCTGCCTGTTGCCATGAGCCGCATGATCGCGGAATCCAATTCTCTGGGCAATTACGGTCAAATTGACAGAACCTACAAGACTGCCCGAGCCATTTTCTTCACTCTGGGGCTTGGAGGGACCGTGCTTATGGTGGGCTTCAGCCATCAGTTGGCGGAGTTTATGAATTCTCCCAACTCCTGGGCTGCCATCGCTTGTCTTGGACCTTCCGCACTCCTGATGGGTCAGACCTCCGCGTTCCGTGGCTTCTTCCAGGGTCAGGGAAATATGCGCCCCACCTCCATCAGCGAGGTTATGGAATCGGTCTGTAAGCTGGTGGTGGGTCTGGGGCTGGCGATGCTCATTATGCGCCTGACCCGGGATACGGCTCTGGCTGCCGGTGGCGCGATTTTGGGCGTGACATTGGGTGCGGTTGTGGCGTTGGGGTATATGTATGTTTGCTACCGCCGCTTCCGCAAGGAGCAGCCCCTTACCGGTGGGGCTGTGTTCTCCTATGGGGCTACAGCAAAAAAGCTTCTTGCCATTGCCATTCCCATTACCATCGGCTCCGCGGGACTTCAAATCATCAATTTGGTGGATGCTAAGATCGTCATGTCTCAGCTCATTGGCCCCGCCGGATTTACCCAGGGGCAGGCTGACGAGCTGAAAGGCATTTATAATTTCACCCAGACGATTTTTAATCTTCCCTGTGCCTTTATCCCGCCCATTACCATCAGTGCCATTCCCGCCATTACGGAAGCCCTGACCTTGAAAAAGCATCAGGCGGCGCAAAGACTGGAGGAGTCCGCTGTCCGTGTAACAGGGCTTCTCACCATGCCCTGCGCCGTTGGTCTGCTGGTTATGTCCGCGCCTGTGATGTCTCTGCTTCGGGGCTATACCGGGGATACCTTGGGCACTGCCTCCAATCTTTTGGGCGTGTTCGGTATCTGCGTGGTGTTTAACGCCATGGTGCTTTTGACCAACGCCATGATGCAGGCCCACGGTCATGTGAATATCCCGGTCATCAATATGTTCGCGGGCGGCATCATCAAGATCGTTGTGAATTACATTCTTGTGAGTAACCCTGCCATCAATATTCAGGGCGCGCCGGTGGGAACACTGTGCTGCCATCTGTCGATTACATTGCTGAACATCTTTGCCATGCGCCGTGTCCTTCCCAAAACCCCCAGATTTGCGAAAAATCTGCTGAAACCTCTGCTGGCGGCGGTGGTCATGGGCGGTGCGGCATGGGGCGTAAAGATGCTCCTCGCGGGGCTTACGGACAGCCGTCTGATCCTGTGTATGGCGCCCATTGCCGTTGCCGTATTGGTGTATGCCGTTATGATCGTGCTGGTAAAAGCCCTGACCTATGAGGACTGCGCCCTTCTGCCCAAGGGAGAAAAACTGGCAAAGCTGTTGAAGCTAAAGAAAAATTCCTGAAAAACCATATTTTCTCTTGCCATTTGGGACAAAATATGGTAGCCTTTATAGATGTACGGCATATGACCTAAAATATGATAAGAAAGAGGATTTTTATTATGAATAAGAATGAATTGATCGCTTCCATCGCCGGCAAGTCCGGTCTGAGCAAGAAGGATTCCGAGAAGGCTCTGGCGGCTCTGCTGGAGACTGTCACCGAGACTTTGGTTGCCGGTGAAAAGGTGCAGATCGTTGGCTTCGGCACTTTTGAGACAAAGCACCGGGAAGCCCGCATGGGTCGCAACCCCTCCAACGGTCAGCCCACCGAGATCGCCGCTGCCACCCTGCCCCAGTTTAAGGCTGGCAAGGCACTGAAGGATGCTGTGAATCAGTAATTGCAAGCAGGTCGCAACCAGGCGAGGGAGAAAAATGCCCTTTCCGGGTTGCGACCCTTTTTGAGCCTGCGGGACAATTGAGGTAATAGGTAATAGTGAATAG
>JAZNYB010000144.1:0-2672 GCA_045594185.1 Faecousia sp.
AAGCTGAGAAAAAGGATACAAGGGAGGGGTGTATGACCATGAAAAACAGAAGAACGGTTCTGAGCTTGATCCTGCTGGGTGTTTTGTGCTGCGGGGCTATGGCTCTGGTGGGTGGGGTTTTGCGTCCCGGCTATGGGCTGAAATCCGCATTGAAAATCGGTGTTTTCTTCTTCTTGCCCCTGCTGCTTTGGATCAGCAACCGGCGTCTTATGCTCTGGCAGGTGTTTCGCCCTAAAAAGAAGGGGCTGCTTGCCGCATTGGGGCTGGGTGTGGGGCTTTATGGGCTGATTTTGGGCGGCTACTATGTGGTAAGGAATTACTTTGATTTTTCCGGCATCGTGGACAGCCTGTCCCAACACGCCGGGGTGAATAAGGATAATTTTCTTTTTGTGTCCCTTTATATTTCCTTTGCCAATTCGCTTTTGGAGGAGTTTTTCTTCCGGGGCTTCCTGTTTGCCAATTTGACTGCCTGCGCAGGGAGAAAAACCGGCTACCTCGTCAGCTCGGTGCTATTCGCCGCTTACCATGTGGCCATGATGATCGGCTGGTTCAGCTTGCCCTTGTTTCTTTTGGTCATGGCGGGACTTTTGATGGGAGGCATGATCTTCTGCCGTCTGAATGAGAAACTGGGCAGCATCTATCCTTCCTGGTTTGTCCATATGTTTGCCAACTTTGCCATCAATACCATAGGTTTTATTTTGATGCTGGGGTAAAGACAAGATACAGGAATCCCTTTGCCAAATTATGCAGAAAGCAGGTTGAACCATGCACCATTTCAGAAACGACTATTCTCAGGGGGCGCATCCTGCCGTATTGGAAGCCCTCATTGCCACCAATATGGATGCTACTCCCGGCTACGGTGAGGATGAGTACTGTCTTGCCGCCGCTTCGCTGGTGAAAAAACGCTTTTCCTGTGAAAATGCCGCGGTTCATTTTTTGGTAGGCGGCACGCAGACCAATTACACTGCCATTACTGCCTTTCTTCGCCCATGGGAGGCGGTTGTAGCTGTGGATACGGGGCATATTGCCGTCCATGAAACAGGGGCGGTGGAAGCCAGAGGACATAAGGTCATTACCGTACCACATACGGACGGCAAGCTGACCCCGAAGGCTCTGGAAGCCGTCTATGGGGAGCATTGCACCGTAAACATCGGTCATATGGTGCTGCCCAAAATGGTCTATATCTCCAACTCCACGGAGCTGGGGACGATCTATACAAAGAAAGAGCTGGAAGACCTGCGACACTGCTGCGACAAGCTGGGAATGTATCTTTACATGGACGGTGCGCGGCTGGCTTCTGCTCTTACCGCAGAGGGAAACGACCTTGCTCCCGAGGACTTGCCCCGGCTGTGCCACGCCTTTACTCTGGGTGGGACAAAATGCGGGCTTCTGTTTGGGGAATGTCTGGTGATCACTGAGCCTGCCCTTATGCCCAATTTCCGCTATTGTATGAAGCAGTGCGGAGGGATGCTGGCAAAGGGACGGCTGTTGGGTGTGCAGTTTGAAGCTCTCCTGAAGGATGACCTTTGGTTAAAGCTGGGTAAGCATCAAAATGAGCTGGCGGTGCGGCTGTCCCTGGGCTTTGTCGGGGCAGGCTGCGAGTTATACGCCCAGTCTCCCACCAACCAAGTGTTCCCCATTTTGCCCAAAGAGAAGATTCGCCTTCTGGAAGGGAATTTCACCTTTGAGTTCATCGCCTCTGTGGATGAAACACACGATGCCGTTCGCTTTGTGACCTCCTGGGCAACTGAGGAAGCGGATATTCTGGCATTGCTCCGGGCATTGTAAGGCAGAATTTACAATAACCGAATTACACTTTACACAGGAGTGTTCCCATGAAAGAATTTGAAATCGGTAAAAATGATGCGGGCTTACGGCTGGACAGATTTTTAGCCAAGGCTGTTCCTCTGCTTCCCGCCTCCCTTGCCCAAAAATATATCCGAATTAAAAGAATCAAGCGCAACGGCGGCAGAGTCCAGCGGGATGACCGCCTGGTGGAGGGCGACAAGCTGCAGCTTTATATCAATGACGAGTTTTTTGACACGCCCAGAGCGGATAACGCCTACCTCACTGTGGCGACGCCCAAGCTGACCATTGTCTATGAGGACGAAAACATCCTTCTGGTGGACAAGCAGCCCGGTCTGGCGGTGCATCCTCACGACGGCGCGGAATACGGAAAGACTCTCATTGATCACATTCAGGCGTACCTCTACGCCAAGGGAGAGTGGAAGCCCCGGCTTTCCACCTTTGTTCCCGCTTTGTGCAACCGCATTGACCGCAACACCGGGGGCATTGTCATCGCTGCCAAAAACGCCGAAGCTCTGCGCATCCTCAACCAAAAAGTAAAGGATCGGGAGCTGGACAAGCGGTATCTTGCCATTGTGGAGGGCACCATGAAGCCAAAGGATGGCACACTCCGGGGTCAGATCTTCAAGGATGCCGCCAAAAACCGGGTATTCGTGTCAGACAAGCCCCAGCCTGGATCAAAATCCGCCGTTACCAACTACCGCACCTTGCAGACAAAAAACGGTCTGTCCTTGGTGGAATGTGAGCTGATCACAGGCAGAACCCACCAGATCCGGGCGCAGTTTGCCCACGCCGGTCATCCCCTTTTGGGGGACGGCAAATACGGCAAGCTGGACAAACGCTTTGACCGCCGCTATCAAGCCCTG
>JAZNYB010000145.1:0-3689 GCA_045594185.1 Faecousia sp.
TTTATGAGGGCATCAACCAGGACTATCCCTACTTTAACATCAAGGGAGAATCCATCACCCCCGAAACCCTCCAGACCCATTTTACCAGCCTTTTGGAATACTCCCGGGATCAGGAGGCACAGGGAAAGGGGCTGAGCAGCACCCCCGGAGACTACTACTATATTGGAGCGGATTACTATGACACCGTTTTGTCCTATGTGGAGGAAAACGGACTTTATTCCTACGGATGTTATATCGTAGGCTCTCCCCAGGCGATTTTGGAGCTACTGGACAGCGGCGTTGCTTCCAGCGCGCGGATCGTGGATGCATGGATCGATGTTTAATACGAATACCAATTGCGGGGAGTCAGCGAAACAGCTCTCCGCAATTTTTATTGAAATGCAGAAGCAAAATCAACTTCTACCGGAGATTGAACTCATTTGCTCATAAACCACAAAAAAGCGGCAAGCCGAAACTTGTCGCTTTTCTTATTGGTTCAACCCTGAAAGGACACGAATATGCCCCTTCGTAAGGGAATCCAAATCCATCACAGAGGAATCCTCATTATAAACTTCCAGTTCAAATACCATGCCATTTCTTTCGTACAGCGTAAAAACCGTCGGCACTGTTCCGTCCTCATGCTCCACTTCCATCATAATATAAGGACGCATCGCTCCATGCCCCGGATTTATCCCATGGGGGCGAAATTCCATGATCCAATAATGCGGTGTTACACCCCTTGTAACATCTCCCGCTTTCATGGCGTTCAGTTGGTCAATCACTGCACTTCTTTTGGGAAAATCATAGCGCAAAAAAACAGAAAGGAACGCCTTTTCCCGTTGGCTGAAAATGGGGTTTGTAATGTCGTTCATATCGTTACCTTCGGTTCATTCCCCAGCCCCCTGCGGAAAGCACAGCCTGATCTGCTCCAGCAGCTCTCCGGGCTGGCAGGGCTCTTTCTCTCGCAGCCACCGCTCCAGAGCCTCCGTAGTCGCCCCGGCAAAAAAACGAACCTGAAAATCCGTCACGGTCTTTCCCGGCTGGAGCTTTTCCAGTCTCGCTCTCACCACAGGGCACATCAGCTCCTCAAAATGCTCATGGAAGGAATTTTGCCCCTTGACCTCCATGGCTCTGCGGTAAAAGCCACGGCTTTCATAGATGCGCTGCAGCAAAAGTCCCAAAAAGTCCCAGCCTGTGACCCCGGTCTTGGCAACCTCCGCAAATTCCATGTCATAGATCCAGTTGAGAAGATCATATTTATCCTTGAAGTGATAATAAAAGCTCTTTCGGTTCATGCCGCAGCGGTCGCAGATCTCCCCGATGCACACCCCGGAAAAGGGTTCTTCCCGGAGCTGCGCCTTCAGAGCCGCCGCCAATGCCCGCTTTGTAATGTTCGAGTCTGCCATGCCATATCCTCCCATCCGGTTTTGCGGTATAAAAAAAGACCTATCCACTGCCGCAGATAAGTCTCGTCGTTTCAGATGATACCAGACCAAAGGCCTTGCTGTTGACATCATCCCGCAAGGATTGCGGTGACTACTCCCCTATATTATTTATAGTATAGCGAATACCCATGGATTTTGCAATGGGTGCGGTAAAAATATTTTACTTTTTTTCGAGAACGTCCCAAAATGTAACGATTCGGCTCAAATGAGCAAAAAAGAGACACTAAGGAAATCTGTCCCTAATATTTTTCCATTTTTTCGGCTATAATATTTTCCATCATTGACAGGAGGGTTTCATATGCAATTCCATTATGAATCGGACAAAGCCGTTTTGCAGGCTCTGGACACCGATCCGGTTTCCGGTCTGACCGCTGCGCAGGCAAGTCAGAAGCTGGCAGAATACGGCGAAAACAAGCTGCGGCAAAAGGCGAAAAAGACCATGCTTCAGCGTTTTCTGGATCAGTTCAAGGATGTTATGATCCTGATTTTGCTGGCGGCTGCAGGCGTATCCTTTTTTATCGCCTGCTCCGAGGGTAACCCCAAGGAATTTATTGAGCCTGCCCTGATCCTGCTCATCGTGGTGCTTAACGCCATTATGGGTGTGGCGCAGGAGAGCAAGGCGGAAAAGGCTCTGGACGCGCTGAAAAGCCTCTCCGCACCCCACGCAAGAGTCATTCGGGACGGTCAGGAGCAGATTCTGGATGCCGCCTTGCTGGTGCCCGGAGACATCATCCGTCTGGAAGCCGGTGACTTTATCCCCGCCGATGCCAGACTTTTAAGAAGCGCGGGGCTGAAATCCGAGGAATCCGCTCTCACCGGCGAGTCCGTTCCTTCCGAGAAGGATGCCTCTGCTGTGGTTGCGGAGGATGCCCCTTTGGGTGACCGCACCAACATGGTTTTCTCCGGCTGCTCCGTTACCTATGGCACTGCCACCGCCGTTGTCACCGCAACCGGCATGGACACGGAAATGGGCAAGATCGCAAATCTTCTGGACAACGAGGAGGACGGTCAGACCCCCCTGCAGCAAAAGCTGTCCCAGTTGGGTAAATATCTGGGCATCGTGGCTCTGGCTGCCTGCGCCGTGATCTTTGCCGTAGGTCTTGCCAACGGTATTCCTGCCATAGAAATCTTTATGACCGCCGTCTCTCTGGCTGTTTCCGCAATCCCCGAGGGACTTCCCGCCATTGTCACCATCGTGCTTTCCATCGGTGTGCAGCGCATGGTGAAGAAAAACGCCATTATCCGCCGGCTTCCCGCCGTGGAAACTTTGGGCGGTGCTTCCGTTATCTGCTCCGACAAGACCGGCACTCTCACCCAAAACCGCATGACTCTGGTTCGGGCATGGACTGAAAGCAGTGCCGCCCCCGAAGATATTTCCGCGGGTAATTCCGACGAAATCAAAAAGCTCCTGTCCTACGGCACCTTGTGCAGTGACGGCAGTGTGGTTTTCTCCGGAGACAAGGAGCAGCACATCGGTGACCCAACAGAAACCGCCATCGTCCTTGCCGCCCATAAAAACGGACTGCCCAAGGATGCCCTGTGCAAGCGATTCCCCCGGCTGGGAGAGATCCCCTTCGACTCCGACCGGAAGCTCATGACCACCATCCACACCATGAACGGTAAGTACATCGCCATTGTCAAGGGTGCTTTCGATGTAATGGCGAGCCGGTGTGTCTCCGGTAATCTGGCTCTGGCGAGGGAGATCAACGAGGAAATGAGCCGGGATGCTCTGCGTGTGCTGGCAATCGCCTGGAAGGAGCTTCCGGAAGTTCCCGCCAATCCCGACCCGGCAACGCTGGAAACCGAGCTTCACTTCATGGGGCTTGTGGGCATGATCGACCCGCCCCGCCCGGAAGCCAGGGATGCCGTTGCCGTGTGCCGGAAGGCTGGCATTAAGCCTGTAATGATCACCGGCGACCATGTGACCACCGCTTCCGCCATTGCCCGGGAGCTGGGTATTTTGGAGGAGGGCGACCGTGCCATCACCGGCAAGGAGCTGGATGCCATGACTGACCGGGAGCTGGACGCGCAGGTGGAGAATATCAGTGTGTACGCCAGAGTGTCTCCCGAAAACAAGATCCGCATCGTCAAGGCATGGCAGAGAAAGAATCAGGTGGTTGCCATGACCGGCGACGGTGTCAACGATGCCCCCGCCCTGAAAGCCGCCGACATTGGCTGCGCCATGGGCATTACCGGCACTGATGTTGCCAAGGGTGCCGCTGACATGACTCTGACCGACGACAACTTCGCCACCATCGTCGATGC
>JAZNYB010000146.1:0-26227 GCA_045594185.1 Faecousia sp.
GAAATGCAGACAGCAATGGGGATCTCCTGCTTCTTATCAGAATTCTTCTCTATAAACGCGTTGTAAATGGTATTGATGACACGCTCCGGCTCTGCGGAACGGATGCTCTCACCCAGCTTATCCCCCACCACCAATTCAAGCTGGCTGGGATCTACCAACAAGATGATTCCGTCAGATTTTGTGACAAATTCACCATATTTCTGCATATCCGCCGCATTTTGACAGCTTTCACCCGCTATATCATATATAACGATGGTGTCAGTGCGAACCCGACCGCTCTTTGTGGTTTGAACCAGATCGTAGAACATGGGCTGCGCCAGATGTCCCTGCATGGTGGGTCTGGGCAGAGGCTTCCCCACCTCTACAGGGTTATCCTCTACAAAGTTGATCTCATGATCTGAAGTAAAAAACGCTGCCATGTCCACATAGGAAGCATACTTGTTCATATTCTTCAGCATCTGAGAAATATAAACCGTCTTACCGGCGCCGGTAACGCCGATGACAGAAATAAACTTCAACGGGTGTTTACCAAACCCCAAGGGCAAAGGATTGTGGCATTTGGGGCACAGCCGGCGATAGGTCGTTCTTGGCTGGCTGGTGCAGACATCCTCGATTGCCACCACCATACCGTCTCCGTCATAAATGAAATAGTCATTTTTGGATCTTGTGCCGTTTAACGCGGGTCGCTGAGGCTTCAGAACATCCTGCGCCTCGGGTGTTCCGGGATCCAGAATGGGAAGCTGGTATACCTGAAAGGGTAACTTTTTATCAACGCCTGTGGTTCGTTCCGTTGTTTCGCCGTAAATGGCCCAGAACTCCTTATACCGGGGGTCGTCCCGCCGCAGGAAAGGCTTGCGCTTCTTGATTTGCTCCATGAGTTCCCGTTTTCTGGGAGAGTCCGGCATACGCTGCACTTCGCTCTCAGAATAGGATTGGTCATTCAGGTCATTTTCGTCGAAATATGTTTCCATACGGAAATGGACATCCGTATGGGGAAATCTTTCAAAACAATAGGGACAGGTTATGGAAAAATCAGCCATATGCAACGCTCCTTATTATTGCCCGTTGTGTAGAATAACACCAGGGGTCGTGGATTCAAATCTGGGGATCTCGCCATCCGTCTTGATCAGGAAGGACTTTCCCAGCATTTGCTCCGTTATGAAAAACCTGTAAGGCTTTTGCCCAATTGTGTAGACAACGCTGCCCTCCACGAAGGAATCCTTCTTTTCAAAGCTGACCTGATAGAAGGGTGTTCGCTCCGTTTCCGTACGCAGAAACTTCTTGGTAACTTTAACATAGGGCTTCATGGAGTAACGAAGCTCCACCGCAACGGATGTGCGGTAGCCCATACCCGATGTGGGCACCAGTATACGCATGATCCCACCGTCCCGGCTGAGATGACACCCACACACAGCATAGCTCGCCGCCTTGTCCGGGAGCTCAATATACCCATTATCTTTTCGGAAGGTCATATAGCTGACGCAGGTAACGGTTGTGCCATCCTGCCCGGGTAACGGTAGCTCTTTCGCATCGAGCAAACGATCAGCGAGTTGTTTCAGTCGGTTCTGTGTATCCGATTCGCTGAAATCTATGTGAACATCCAGCGGCGAAGCCACAACGAGGAAATGTGTACACCCCTGTTGCGCCATCCGCAATAAATGGTGACCCGCCCGCTTTTCGGTTTGCGGATTCATTGCGTAATTATTGTCGCTTGCGAAGTCAAACTCAATTATCATAATGACTTCCTCCGTCGTCACAAAGTATCCGTATCAATTGCGTACAACTGGACAAATTCCACCGCGTTGCTGTTGCCTGTATTCAAGCACTCCGCGTTATTGAAGCTGTTAGACAAATAATTATAGAATAGTCCGTCGTTTCCGCTGGCATCATACTTGTTGACCAAAATCATTTCAAAGATAAGCTCCGGCACGATGGCGGTTTGCAGCCTGATACTGTCGCCCAAACCATCCGTCAGTTCCTGCTGTACGATTTTTTGCACCTGATCCGCGTTTCCGCCCATACGCATAGTCATTTCCTCCTGCAATGGCAGACCGAAGATCTTGTGGCTGGCAAAGATCAGATGGATCACTTGCTCCAATGCTTTCAGCATTTCTGCTTTTGTCAAGTCAGGCTTATTGAACGCCGCCATTAGCTGCTCACCCAACCCGCTGTTGAGCTTGTCTATGGCGATGCCGTGATAATATTGCTGCACAGTGTCATCTATATCCAGCATATAGCTGTGCTGGAATTCTTCGCTGATTTCCGTTATCTGCGTAATATGCAGCCGTGCTTTTGTTCCGATCTCTGAAAGGACTTCTCTGCAAACCGGCAGAACCGCCTTTGCGTAGTCTGCTTTGGCTTTCGCAAGCATATAATCCGCGGCAGGGCGTGCTTCCGAGGCTTCCTCCAGCAGAAATTGATTCAATACCCGGTCTATGGTCTGAATCGTAATGGATCTGGCTGCCTCTTTGGGCGCAAACTGCCCCTGAACCTGATTTCTGAAGTAATCACGAAATTCCCGCTTTACATCCTCAGAAGCGCATATGGGCAATACCGTGCCTTTATAGAAGCTCCGGAAGCCCCCCATTGTGATGCGGTCATATTCCTTAAAAGAAAGTGTGCCGATTCTGTCAAGATTAACGCCCGTTCTCGGGAGATACTCCAGCACCTCTCTCGGCGGCAGCCTGCCGGCGATATTCTGTTGAAAAAAGCGATCCACTGATTTTATGCTTCCACCGGTGATCTCAAGCCTTTTGCTCAGCATATCCGCTGTCAGCAAATCGCCTTCACTGAATCTCGCCTTCAGCCAGGAGAGTGCCGCGTTTAGAAGAACCTCGCAGATCGCCTTGTTGGGTTTACTGTCATGTGTGTATGAAGCAGTAATGAACCGGGGCGCGGACGGCGAGAACATTCTTGAATACTGCGGCTTAAAGGCACCTTTGCTTTGATTGTTGCTGTTATTTGCCAGTATAATGAGATTTCCGGCTAAGGCATAGTTCTCACGGATTCTCCCGCCTGCCAGAAGAACGCCGTTTTTTAATCGGTTACTTAAAATGATCGTGGCTTTGGAGCTTGATTCGTCTGTACGGATAGATTCTCTCAGATATGTTCTTATCTGACGAGACAGCGCGTGTGCTTTTCCGGATTCATCCAGCAAGACGATCTTCATCATATTGCAGGCAGACATTCCCAGTTGCGCTTTCAGCTCATCCAGCACAGCGTAATCCTTCCTGAATTGCTCCAGCTCTGCATACGCGGTGGTATTCAGGATCGTGACCAAAAGCAGCCCGTTCATTGTGCGGAAGCTCCGCTGCTGCGCGAACATCCCGTCGATTTGCTCCTGCACCTCCGCCGGCGACAATGCTTGCCATGTATCGCTGTCGGATAAGGCGTAATACTCGCCGTTGTGTACAACCATTTGGCACACATCTTCCGCTCTCCCCCGCCAAACACGCTGCAGGGTTGCCATGATTTCGCTTTGCGCCTCATACGCCTTAGCTCCCACATAAAAGATCGCCGTGGGTGTTGCCGGCCAGTTGTTGGTGATCTGCATACTTGCCTGGCTTTCCAAAACACCGGTCAAACCCGTAAGTAATTCAGAAAAATTATCCACAATTCAAGCCTCTCTTTGCACAAAATAGTTGCTGGCAGTACTGGCTGTATATCCGCAGTACTGCCAGCAAATTTAATCGAATATCAGCGTTTTACATCAGACCATACATACCAACGAAGTCATCAATGCCCATGCGGAAAGCCTTCAGGAAATCCTGAATTTCCTTGATAACCTCAGGGTTGGACTCAGCACGCTGAAGCATTCTCTGCTGCATACCCATATACTGGGGCGTGAAAATCTCCAACAAATTTTTGCAAGCTTCTTTCAGTCCCGGATGCAGCATACTCATGCGCTCATCGGTGGCGTTAAGCACATCCTCCCGCTCCTCTTTGCTCATTGCCTGGAAGGACAGGAATGCCTGATAGAGGGGAACGACCTTGCCATAGGGTTCTGCCTTGGGTTCGCTGAGGACTGTCTCCTCGCTCATCCCAAAAACCTCACGGGTGTAGGTGACTGTAGGAATTTTATAAGTGAAAACACCGCTCATCATTGCGTTGAAGAATGCCTCACGATCAGCGAATACACGCTTTGCCCCTGCTTCGGCAGCTTCCAGGTCGGCAAGCATCTGTCTGATCGCGTCTTCCTTTGCCAGCTCATTGCGCACAATAGCCATCATATCCCGGGCGGCGACCACATGGTCTTTGCGCACCTTTTCCTTATGACCCATGGCTCCGTCATTGGGAACATAGATCAAACGGACAGGCTGACGAGTCTCCAGGAATCCCTTAACAGCCGCCCCGGCAGCCTGGATCGCGCTCAGCTTGCCGGATGCCATAGCATCAGCAACCTGCTGCCGCAGCTCTGTGACCTCAGGGTTGACCACAATATGATAGTCCTTATCGCTGGTGGGGCTGACCCGGATGATCCCCAGCTTTACAGCCTCCTCGTAGTTCTCCGCGGCTTGCTGCAAGTCCGCTTCAGGATTGTTGATGGTGCTGTAAGGCCGCAGATTGAACAGGTTTCGCCAGTCACGCTGGTCAAGGGTAGTACCTTCATACAGGTGTTGTCCGGAGCTGGTGTCGCTTTTGTAAGTATCAATATAGATCTCCACACCCTTGTATCCGAACATGGGAACGCCGCAGCTGCAGCGCAGCATGGAGATACGGTCAGATACCTTGTTGGCAACCAAATGCAGGTCGGAGCGGACTCCCTTCAGTTGGTTGGCAGCGGCAAGCAACACAGTCGCGCTGTTAGGAATGGAGCAATAGCCCAGAGGAGCGGCATCGGTAATGTTATAGCCGGCAGAGATGTTAAACAGAGGCGTTGCCTTGTCGCTCAGGGGCAGCATAATGTGGCGATAAATATGATCGGTCAAAGCCGCGGGATCATTGGTGTCAAACTTGATCTCCAGATAATCGGTCAGAGTCTTGCTGGTATAGCCGCTGAACCGCTCGATCAGGTAAGAGGACACAGCCTTGCAGATCTTCTGTTCATCACTTGCCATCCAAACATCATGATTGGCAAAAAGGGCAGCGTGGAAAGCGGCACTTTCCTTGTCCAGATTCATGTTTGCTACGGTTTTATCCAAAGAGTCCTTCAGATCGTCAATGGTCATAAGTGGCATAACAAAGGGATCTGCCACGACCTGATTGCCATTGGTCAGATGCCGATAGTTTTCATGGAAAGTATCGATCAGGTTTTGGCTGACCTGCGCATAGACTCCAAAGTGACTTGTGTACAGCTCTTCCATCTGACCGATCATGGAGCGAACCATGCTTTCCATCTCTTTGAGTGCCTTGATCTTGCAGTCCAGCGTCTTGTACTGCTGGACGGTGACCAAAAATTCTTCAAAGAGCCTTGCCTTATTCTGGAACAGCTTGGGGTGCAGGAACGCGGTACGGGCATTCTTAATAGCGGTGAAGCGCAGATTCACATTGCCTTCCGCTTTTGAAATAGCCTCCTGTGTCTCTTTCAGCACGCCTCTCAACAGATCCACAATACTCTTGCGACCGGTTCCGTTAAGCATGGTGGCAGCATACATGGGACCCTTTGTACCGTCTCCCACGATGTCAGACAGGGCATAGTAGACCCGGCACATCTTGGAGATGCTGTCCTGCTCCTCCCGGACATTTTCCTTGCGCCACTGGTGCAGCAGTGCCTGCTTGTTCGTCTCAATGCGACCGGTCATCTTTTGCTCCACCTGATGGTAGGAGCCCAAAATCGTCTCAGGCAGGTGGACTTCATCGGGCAGAGCCAAATCGTCCTCGGACATAGCTGTATAGAGCGTATGATCCAGTTGCAGTGTGGGCATCTGGTAGGAGGTCTTTTCCATCATGCTTTGGAACAGCTTCTGGAAGGTCAGACCGTTATCCGTGGCGAATTTCTCGATCTCGGCATCCGTAGGTGTCTGCTCACGAACCTTAGCCATGCCCTCAAAGAGCTTGCTGGCCAGATATGTTGTGATCTCACGCATGGGGACGACCGCGTTGGAGCCGCCCAGAACACAGTAGCTGTAGTTGCCGCCGTGTTCCTTCTGCAAGGTATCCACTTCTTTGGCAAAGTTGGAGATATGAGACTGCAGAGTAAACCCGGTGGTCATAACGATAAACTGCATCACATAATTGGTAACCACATTCATGGCGTAGGTATAGCCATCTTTCAAGACCGCGCCTGCTGCCGTAGCCGCCGAGATCAGGTGACACAGTTTCACGGGAGGCTGACTGGTTGGGCCTACATGAAAACCACGGTACTCCTGATCCCAGGAGCCCTGATTGTTGTTAAAGTTCATGCAGTAGTCCAGCTCCTTCATGGCAGCGAAGCCGTTTGCCTTGATGTAGGTGGACACAGTATTGTTGGCGGCAACAGTGGGGATGCTCAGATTTACATCAGGAAGGAAGAAGTAGCCGCAGGTTCTGGCATGCCCAGCCTCGCCCACTTCATCCAATGCCTGCTGCACCAGATAGCAGACATCCAGGAAGGTGCCGGAGCCGGTGCCGCCGCCCATACCGGAAAAGATATGGATGTTCACATCGCAGCCGCCGGGCAGACCGGCCTTGGCTTCGTTGATCATCTGGCACATTCTGTCTACAAAGGCTCTGGACTTTTCGATGATCAGCAGACGACCGATCTGCCGAACGCCGCCCGCGCCGGCACTGGCGTCCTTGATGCTAAGTCCTTTCTGTCCCTTTTCCGGATTCGCGGTTTTCAGCCAGCGGCACTCAGGCTTGCCCGCCAGCACTGTGGTCTGCGCCAAGAGACTTTCGATGTTGCCGCTGGAGATGTCGAAGAACTCCGTAGCCTCGTTCAGGTCGTAAATCTGCCCGTCAGGTGCCAGAGAACCCTTATCCGTATCTACAGCCAGAAACTTGATGTGACTGTAACAAGGAACAACCGCCTTGGGATCATCGGCCTGCACACGGGAATAAACCTGACGCTTCAGGTTGCGCAGGCAGGAAACACCTGTGCCACCCAAACCGATGGCGATTGTCGCACAGTCGTTCTGCGCGTCCTTCTGATCGTTACTGATAATTCCGCCTCCGGTGCTAAGTAAAAGTTGTCTGTACTGCATATGATCCTTCCTTTCGGTAAAGTTATTTCAATGATTATTCAGCAGAGAGAAGCCTCCCGATTCGGCAAGCCCTCCTGCGTGGATTCAGACATTTTCCACCAATCCGCTCCATGCCCGCCCTGCGCAAGCCAACGGCAACACCTGCAAGTGATGATGGAAGCCTGTTCAGCGCAGGGGGACTTTTTGAGGATCAGAAATCAAACTGATTATTCAGCATACTCTGGAATGTAACACGAATGCCTTTTTCCAAATTCCCGTCTGTGCAGATCAGCACTTCCAATCCACTTCCGTCAATGGCAACCTTCTTGGTGGGGCCGGCCGCGGCATCGCTGAAAACAGGCTTTTTACTCACAAAGTAGATATGCTTATCTTTGCCTCCTGCCTGGAAATAGCTTCCGGCAGGCAGCCCGCAGGTTCCCAGACCGAAGGATTCAATGCGCACTCTGCCCCGGCTGGGGGTCAAGGTAGCCGGCATGGTATAAGAATTGTCCTCATAGTCATGCTTCTCGATGGTGATGGTTCCCATAAAAGGAATACTGGTCATATGACGAATTACCAAAACGATAATTACCAGCGCGACCAGAATACCCACAACCACCAGGATCGCCATGATAAGACCAATGTTTGTGGATGTCGCGGATGCCTCAACCGTACAATACGCACCGTAAGGGTCCGATGCCCGGATGGTAAAAGAACCCTTGGAAATACTGAAATTACTTACCGTAAGTGTAGTTCCGTCAAATGTATAGTCCTCCGGCAGGAACGAGGTGGACTCTATGGTATATGTCACCGGGTCGCCATCCGGGTCAGAGGCGGCATTGGATAAATCGATCGTCGCGCTCCCTCCCACAATTGGCCAAAGATTCGCGTGTCCGGTAAACTCATCTCCGGAAGGGACGGGTGCGTTATTTTCCACATTCAGCTCGTATGTTTCCTCAGAAGTTGAGGAATAGTCTCCATTGGCGGCGGTCATATACGCATAGTAAGTTCCCTGCTCGGAGAGTGTGACATCATAAGTAAAGCCGCCGTTTCCCAGCTTCATATCATACGCTTTTTCTTCTCCGTTCACGGTCAGGTGCAATTTTGCCGAAAATCCCACATAACGCGCCGCATCGGCAATGGGGCCGCTTCTGTCACAAACAGTCAGTCCGAAAGTAACCGTCTCATTCAGCTTATACTCCCCGTCTTTGGAAATGGAGGTCGTCAGATAAAAATCAGAGTTATAAAGAAGCCGGAAATTTATCTGCGTTCCGGGAGTGCCGTAAACAACGACCTTCCATGTGCCGCCCACAGGATTTTCCACCTTAATGACGGTGAATCCCTGACCGGTCATTGTGATCGCCTTCAGGTCATCGCCGGTATATGTGAAGCCCTCCGGATCTGTCAGCGAGCAGTCCGAAACATCACCCTCAAGCAGGACATTAAATTCCTCTACGCCAATACCGGGGACATCAAATTCTTTCTCCGCGTATCCCTCGCCGCTGATCACGATATCTTCGTTATCATCATCTTCCACAGCACCAAAGATCATCTTATAGTACATGGTCTGGATGTCCTGCAGATCCTCAGCGGTTGTGACTTCCTGAAATTCACCCCCGGTGGCACTGGCGATCTGCATCAGCTCCGAGTTATCTGCTTTGCCATTCACATTCAGGCTGATCGTATAGATCTGATATCCCATGCGACGGGCGATCTCGATTGCCTCCGCTTTCAGGTTCAAAGACTCCTGCCGCTTTTCCTCATTGCCCATATCCGTATTGCCGTCGGTCAACAATATGATAACAGAAGGATTATCCTGATTGGCACTCCTGTCCAGCATGGTCACCGCTTCCATCAGACCCGCGCCAATATTCGTCCACCCCGAAGAAGAACCGATCATCAGTTTTTCAACAAAGGCTTCCTTCTCCGCAAAGCCTGAGATCGGTGCCACTTCCTGACTGGCAACGATCTGTGTACCAAAGTTTACACTGCCAACACTGTTGCCCTGCTGTGCCATCAGTGCCACGAACCGTCTGATGGCTTCATATCTCAGCTCATTGGGGTCGGTAGATTCCATAGAACCGCTCTCATCCGTAACAAACACCACATTGTATCTGTTGCGAACCGAATCATCCCTGTCAGCCGCAAAAGCAGTTAAGCAAAGCGTGGCAAGTATAGCGATGATCAGCAGAATCGAAAAAATTTTCTTTCCCTCTCTCATATTTATGCCTCCTGTTTCTTGACCTCTTTATAAATCCGTAAAATTTGCGTTACGGATATATGGACATTTTCTCTCATTTGTGAGAACCTCTCCGGGCATTGCAGCCAGCGCGGCTTGCAGAATATTTCCCAAGAATGGCGTTGTATGAAGCTGAATATTTATGCGCCCTATAAATAAAAAGGGATCCCGCGCGGTATCAATAGCTTCTGCGTTAAAACATCTCCCGCAGCAAAAAACGCCGACCCCTCTAAAATTTCAAATATCCTCTATATTTTACAAAAAGCACGCACAAAAATCAAGCCTAATTAGCACATATTTCATATTTGTATCTATTTTCGCGGGATTGCCGTCTCAAGCAAGGGTGGAAGCTGTGATTCCAAAACCGGTCACGATACTGCATTATGCCCTACGGGAGGGAATACGCAGCGAATGACCGACTCTTGCGGGTATGGAAAAGCATACGCATTTTTACACCAAGTTACCTTCTGATGATCTTCCGCATACCGGAGCCGCAAAAGTCATGAGGGATCCGTTTGAAGCCCATTTTCAAATAAAAATCCTCCTTGCCTTTTTCCGCAATGAGCTGAACGCTTGACCTTCCCCCAACCGGGGTCGCCCGCTCCACATATGCCAAAAGCATACCGATTATTTTGCTTCCAATGCCTTTTCTCTGAAACCCGGGCGTTATCAGCACATCCACAATTAGTTGTCATATGTTAAGCCGTTCTCCAAATACTCCATGACCGCGCCCCGCTTCAGTTTTTCTGTTTTTGTTTCTCATAATGTACCTGCTGCCGCCGATCGTTTCGGCAATTTCAAACCCCAATCTCTTGTATAGGGAAACCGCCCCCTTGTTCTCAATGAAAACATACAGCATAACAGGCTCGTTGACAGCAGCACAGCACCTTTTGATCACACCAGAGCCGATCCCCCGGTTTTGGAATGGGGGGAATATATACAAGTCGTCTATCTCAAACACACCCTCATCATTTTGATAGAAATGATAGTACCCCGCCTTTTGCCCGGAAGCATAAATAACGGTGTATTCGTCAATGGCATTTTCGAGCTTCTTCCTTACCCATCGCAGCACCTTGGGCAGGTCGATCTCCTCCAGCCGCTCAAATTCAAAAATCAGCTTTCGGCACTGCTCATAGATGGGCGCAATGTCCTGGGCCGTTGCTTTTTCGTATGTAAGCTCCATATGCCGCCTCCCGAAAAATCCCTGTGCTATCAACAAAATTATACAGAAAATACTGTCAAAAAGCAACCGGGCTTATGACCTTCCCCGGAACGAGCGAAAAACAGCGGAGAACCCCTTTTTCGGAGCTCTCCGCTGATCTTTTTTGTTTTGCTTATCCAACGACCCTGTGGAACAGATCCATATACTTGTCCCCGGGCTTTTTCCAGCTAAAGTCCGTTGCCATATCCCGGCGAATGAGGGTATCCCAGCCCTCTTTATCCTCCCGGTACAGCTTTAAGCACCGCTCCACGGCATCCCGGAAATCGTCTCCGTTGTAGCTCTGGAAGGTAAAGCCCAGACCGGCGGTGTTGTCCCCATTTACAGGAGGAACAGTGTCTTTCAAACCACCGGTGGCGTTGACCACGGGAACAGTGCCGTAGCGCATGGCATTCATCTGGCTCAACCCGCAGGGCTCAGACTTGGAGGGCATAAGATAGATGTCGGCGGCGGCGTAAATGCGGTTTGCCAGATTCAGGTCAAAGCGGATCTGAGCGGACACCTTATCCGGGAACTCCGCAGCCAGACCCCGGAAGAAGTTTTCAAACCGCTGCTCTCCGGTGCCCAGAATGATAAGCTGAATATCCTGCTCCAGAAGTGTCCTCGCGGCGTAGCACAAAAGGTCGATGCCCTTGTGCCCCGCAAGGCGGGTGATCATAGCCATGACCGGCACATCTCCCCGAATGGGAAGACCCAGCTCCGCCTGCACCGATGCCTTATTCGCCGCCTTGCCCAGCGCGTAGTCCGTAATGTCATAGTTGCGAACCAGAGCCTTGTCCGCGGCGGGGTCAAAGACGGAGACATCCACACCGTTGGTGATGCCGGAGAGCTTGAACCAATTGGCAGAGAGAATCCCGTCCAGACCGTGGGCGTAGTAGGGATAGCGGATCTCCTGGGCGTAAGTCTCAGAAACCGTGGTCACGGCATCGGCGCACTCAATGGCACCTTTCATCATGTTCACGCCTCCGGACATATCCATGGCGTTTCTGTATTCCCAAGGCAGACCCAGCACATTGTCGAAGAAATCGGGATTTGCCCAGCCCTGATATTCAATGTTGTGAATGGTGAACACACACTTGGTCTGGGGATAGAAATCCCGGTACATGGCATTCAGGTATACGGGAACCATGGCGGTCTGCCAGTCGTTTGCCTGAATCACATCGGGAATAAAGCCCAACGCCGCCATAGCATCCAGAACCGCCTTGGCAAAATAGGCATACCGCTCCCCATCGTCCAAAAAACCATACAGACCTTCCCGGTCAAAATAGTATTCGTTGTCAATGAAGTAGACCTCATAGCCGCTTTCATTTTCTTTCAGGCGGTGGACTGTGGTCGCCTGCTGCCGCCAGGAGAGGGCAACGGTCATTTGGGCACATTCTTCTATCTCGTATCCGCTTTGGCGGATCTTTTTATAGTAAGGCAAAAACAGGCAGACCTCGTTTCCGGGAATCCGGGCGAGCTGACTGGGCAGACCCAGCATCACATCGCCCAAGCCGCCGGATTTGGCAAAGGGGGCAGCCTCAGAAGCGATGATGGCTATTTTCATACAGTTTCACCTCGTTTAACAATAACAGGATTGTTGGGCGTGCCGATCAATTTGGAGCCCGGGCGGACGGTCACATCCTTATCCAAAATCACACATTTCAGCTCCGCGCCTTCACCGATCACCGCGTCATTCATGATCACGCAATCCTCCACCCTTGCGCCCCTGCACAGGGTTACCTGCCGGAACAGAACGGAGTGCTTTGCCTCGCCTTCCAGCATACAGCCGTCAGCTACGATGCAGTCGTCAATGGCGCATTCCTCGCCGTAGTAGCTGGGGACACGGTCACGAACCTTTGTATAAATGGGATGGCAGCCGCCGAACAGGTCTTTCCGGATCAGCTCCTCGGTGAGAGCCAGATTGTTGAGATAATATTCCTCCGGGGACTCATTGTACAGCACCACACCCTCGAACTGATATACATTCACAGACAGCTTTCCCGCCTGGAACTGGCGCAGAACGAAATCTCTTTCAAACCGGTACAGACTCCGGGCAACGGACTCATTTACATGATGGATCAGCAGCTCCCGGGAGATGACAAACAGACCCACGGAGGCCAGATAGCCCGACTTTGCGGCATAGTCCACAGCCATATCCGTGATTTCTCCGGCTTCGTCCACGGTCACAGCCAGATCCAGCTGCTTTTCTCCGTTGGCAATGCCGGCTTTTGTAACCACGGTGATGTCCTTACCACTGGCGGCATGGGCTTCCAAAACCTTGTTCAGGTCGATATTGCACAAAACGCCCGCGTCAGCCAGAACCACATAGTCGGTCTGCCTGCCGTACATCAGGTGATCCATGGCGGAGGACAGTGCCTCCAGCTTGCCCCGGTAGCTGGCATTGCTGCTCATGGAGTAGGGGGTCAGAAATTCCAGACCACCCTCCTGCAGCTCCAGATTCCATTCCTCCCCGGAGCCTACATGGTGCATAAGAGACTGATAGTTATACCGGGAGATGATGCCGATTTGCCGGATGCCGGAGTTTGCCATGTTGGACAGGGCAAAGTCGATCTGGCGGTAACGACCACCGTAGGGAAGGCTGCCCATGGTGCGCTTGTTGGTAAGCTGACCCAGAGAGCTGTCATAAATATTGGCGAAAATAATACCGGATGCAGTCATAGTCTCGATCCTCCCTTACACCATATCACCGGGCAGAAGCACGGTGTTGGACTCCAGCACAGCACGCTTCTGGGTGACACTGATTTTCTTCTTCTCTCCGGCGGCGAAGGTTCCTCCAACCACCGCGCCACGGCAAACCCGGCTGTTCTCCCCCAAAATGGCGTGACGAACGATAGCACCGGGCTCAATGGTGACACCGGGCATGACCACGGAATCCTCCACCAGAGCGTCCTTTCCGATGGTGCAGCCGGTGGAAATGATGCTGTGACGGACAGTGCCGTAAATCTCGCTGCCCTCCGCGATGAAGCAGTTGACAGTCTTTGCCCCCGCGTCTATGTAGCTGGAAGGCAGAGCATTGTTCCGGGCGTAGATCTTGGAGTGCTCGTCTCCCCGGATGTCGAACTCCGGCTCCTTGCCCAAAAGCTCCATATTGGCTTCCCACAGAGAATCAATGGTTCCCACATCCTTCCAGTAACCATCGAAAGCGTAAGCCATGAGCTTATGCCCGGAGGCAAGAAGGGCAGGGATGATATTTTTGCCAAAGTCGTTGCTGGAATTGGGGTCTTCCTCGTCAGCAATAAGGAACGCCCGGAGGATCTTCCAGTTGAACACATAGATGCCCATGGAGGCGTTGGTGGACTTGGGCTGCTTGGGCTTTTCCTCAAATTCATAAATCGTCCCATCGGGGTGGGTGTTCATGATACCAAAGCGGCTGGCTTCCGCAAGGGGAACATCCCGGACGGCAATGGTGCAGTCTGCTCCGGTCTTTTCATGGAAGGCGATCATGGCGGCGTAATCCATCTTATAAATATGGTCACCGGAGAGGATCAGCACATATTCCGGGTCGAAACGCTCAATAAAGGGAATGTTCTGATAGATGGCGTTGGCAGTGCCCTTGTACCACTCGGATTTTTTGCTCCGGGCGTAGGGGGGCAGGATCTGGGCGCAGCAGTGGGACTTGTTCAGACCCCAGGGCTGACCGTTGCCGATGTACTCATTCAGCTCCAAAGGCTGATACTGGGTGAGGATACCCACGGTATCAATATCGGAGTTGACACAATTGGACAGGGGGAAGTCGATAATGCGATACTTACCCCCAAAGGGAACGGCAGGTTTGGCGGTATTCTCCGTCAGAACCTTCAAACGGCTGCCCTGACCACCGGCCAGCAGCATGGCGATACAGCGTTTCTTCTGAAAATACATGACACACGCTCCTTAATAATAGTGAATAGTGAAGAGTGAATAGTGAATAGGTAAACTGTCCCTTCGGGACGGATTGAAATTGTTAAGGGGCAAATTGGAATTTAGTTATTCTTTCTTCGCGCCGGATTCTCTTACATAATAGGTCACGGACATGGGGGGGATATTGAAGCAGGCGGACATATCATAGTCCCGGAACCGCACCCGCTCTGCCTTTGCCGCCGGGATGTGTGTCCATGTGCCGCCGAAGCGGGGCTCGGCAGTGGAAAACACCGGCTTATACACGCCCGGTCGGGGTACGCCCAAGCGGTAGGAAAGCCTTTGCACCGGGCAGAAGTTGCAAACCACCAGCACCTCCCGGTTGCGGCTGTCGATCCTGCGGAAGGCAAGGATATTGTCCTCCTTGGCATCGGGCTGCACCCACCGGAAGCCCTGCCAGTCCGTGTCGTTCTGCCAGAATTGGGGATGGTCAAGGTAAAAATGGTTCAGCTCCCGGACAAATTCCCGCATCTGCCGATGCCGTTCATAGCCCAAAAGCTTCCATTCAATGCTCTCGGCAAACCGCCATTCGATGAACTGCCCGATCTCGGAGCCCATGAAGGTGAGCTTCTTTCCCGGGTGCGCCATTTGATAAGCGAGCAACACCCGCAGGTTGTCAAATTTCTGGTCATATTCCCCCGGCATTTTCCCAATGAGGGAGCGTTTGCCGTGAACCACCTCGTCATGGCTCAGGGGGAGGATAAAGTTCTCGGAAAAGGCATAGGTCATGGAGAAGGTGAGCTTGTTGTGCGTATGCTGCCGCTCCAGAGGGTCAGTCTCCATATATTTTAATGTATCGTTCATCCAGCCCATATTCCATTTGAACAGGAAGCCCAGACCGCCGTCAAAATCCGGTTTGGTAATTTTGGGGAAGGTGGTAGCTTCCTCCGCGACCATGATCACATTGGGTCGCAGGGCAAAGGCTGCCCGGTTTACACACCGCAAAAGCTCTATGGCTTCCAGATTTTCCCGACCACCATAGCGATTGGGCTTAAACACCCTCCGGTTGTAATCCAGATGGAGCATGGAGGACACCGCGTCCACCCGCAAGCCGTCAATATGGTATTTCTCCAACCAGTATACGGCATTGGACACCAGAAAAGACTTGACTTCGTATCGCCCAAAGTCAAAAATACGGGTAGTCCAATCGGGGTGTTCGTTCATCATGGGGTCGGACAGCTCATAGCAGCAAGTGCCGTCAAACTCATACAGCCCCGGCTCGTCCTTGGGAAAATGGGCAGGCACCCAGTCCAAAATGACCCCGATCTCCTCCTTATGAAGCCGATCCACCAGCTTTTTTAAGCCCATGGGATGCCCATAGCGGGCGGTGGGGGCATAGTAGCCCGTGACCTGATAGCCCCAGGAGGGGTCGTAGGGATATTCAGACAACGGCATAAACTCCACATGCGTATAGCCCATGTCTTTTACATATGGGGGAAGCAGCTCTGCCAGCTCTTCATAGGTATAAAGGCTTCCGTCCTCTTTTCTTCTCCATGAGCCTAAATGCAGCTCGTAGATATTCACAGGGGCTTGCAAATGGGGCTTTTGTCCCGCTCCCCGCATCCATTTTCCGTCCGTCCAGGGGAAGTCGTCCTCTGTAAAGACCACGGAGGAGGTGTCCGGCAAAGGGGTGGCGCGGGTACCATAGGGGTCTGCTTTATAGACACTCCTGCCGTCGGGGCGGACGATCCAGTATTTATAGGCGCAGCCCTCGTAGGCTCTTGTGGTAAATACCTCCCAAACGCCGTCTCCAATGGGGGACATGGGAAGATCCTCCGGATTCCAGAAATTGAAGTCACTCACCAGACTGATCCGCTTTGCGTTGGGTGCCCAGACCCGGAACACATAGCCGCTTTTTCCCCGCCGGCTTGCGCGGTGACAGCCCATGACCTCATAGGCACGGGTAGCCGAGCCCCTGCGGAATTCCTCCAGAAGTGCTTTTGTTTTGTGATCCATGCGTCCTTGTCTCCTTGAAGGGTCAAACAGTTGGGGCAGAGAGCTTGACCCACTGCCGCAGCTTACCGTTTTATTATACAGCCCAAATTCCCAAAGAGCAAGTCCTTTTCGTCGAAAAATACAGAAATTTCCAAAACCTGACATGGTACTTTGTGGAAACTGAGCAAGCATAAAGCAAAAAAGACACCCGCTTATCTCTGAGCAGGTGTCCGTTTACCATTTTTGAATTTCTGTAGATTTTGGTAATCAGCTAAGCAGCCAATCCGCAATATCAATGATCCTCACGCCTTCATGTTGATACTCATCGTGTCGTGTACGGGCAATCACCATCTTCGGGTAAGCATCTTTGATTTGCAGCAATGGCGAAACCTCGCGTTCAAAAGTCTTTTCGTCACTGATATTGTCGGAAACTTGTATATAAACCTTTTCATTGCGCTTGATGGCAACAAAGTCAATTTCTTTCTTATAGAGCACACCAACATAGACCTCATATCCTCTGCGGAGCAGCTCTATGGCAACCACATTTTCAAGGATTCTTCCATAGTCCATATTTTTTGTGCCGAGCTTTGCATAGCGGAAAGTGTGGTCGCTCAAATAATGCTTGTCATTGCTTGAAAGATACTTTTTACCCTTGATGTCATATCTGCGGACTTTATAAAAGGCAAAGGCATTGCACAGGTACTGAATATAGGCACTGACAGTAACATGGTTAACCTTTTCTTTTAACCCGCTGAAAGTATTTGTAATATTTCGTGCCGAGGTCAGATTTGAGATATTGTCCATGAGGAAATCTACAAGTCTGTCCATCAATTGCATATTGCGAATTTTATATTTCTTGCGAATATCACGGACGATCAATGTGTTGAAAACATCAGCAATATAATCATATTTTGCTTCTTGATCTTTATACAGGTAAGATCCAGCCATACCGCCCTCTATCATATATTGATCCACGGCGGCATACTTGTCGCTGAAACCAAAATACCGCATATATTCCCCGAACGAAAACGGGAATACTTTGATTTCAAATGTTCTTCCGGTAAATAATGTAGCAAGGTCAGAGCTCAAAAGGAAGGCATTTGAGCCGGTAATATAAATATCAAACCTTTCGGATGCGTGCAGACCATTGATCGCTTTTTCAAAACCGGAACACATCTGTACTTCATCGATCAAAACAAAGTTCTCTTTGTCTGCCAAATACCGCGAATTGATATAGTCATACAGGGGTCTGTATTCAAGCAGATGATCAAACTCCGGCAAGTTGAAATTGATCTGAATGATATTGTGGTCGGGTACGGTCTGTTCGATATGATTTTTGAACGCTTCAAGCAGCTTGGACTTTCCACTGCGGCGAACACCTGTGATCACTTTAATATCCGGCGTTCCCATTACATTGATGAGCTTTTGCAAATATTGATTTCGGGTAATTAGTTTCATAGCACATCCCCTCTCGTACATCATCATACCATAAATGTTTACCATTTTCAATAGATTTCAAAAAACGGTAAACAGAATGTCCCGATCCGTTGCCGCCGACCCTCCCCGGCTTCCCATCTGCCCTTTGTGTTGTTCCTGATAAAATTCTGAATAAATATGGTAAAAATACTTGCATTGTTTACCATGGTATGGTAAAATCCCTAGGTATATAGCCCCATTTTTATTGAATGGGGTATTGTATATTGTATCCTGCGCGGTACTCCTTGCCGCTTGGATAAATTCACCGGGAAACCGGAATAAAGGAAAGGAAGAAATTGTATGAAGAAGATAACCAACCGTGTTATCGCTTTGCTGCTGGTCGTGTCTCTGGTATGCGGCTTTGCCGTTCCCGCCACCGCTGCCGGCGCGAAGCTCTCCTTCACGAAGGTAGAAAACGGTACTGCCGGTCTTGACAAGCTGGAAGCCGTAAAAAACTCCGTGGATGAGATCACCTACAAGGCCACGGACATGGTTCGTGTCTCCATCGTCCTTGAGGAAAAGTCCACCGTTCAGGCTGGCTTCTCCACCATGGACATTGCCCAGAATGAGGAGGCAATGGAGTACAACCGTGCGCTGCTCACCAAGCAGCAGACCATGGCCGAAACCATTTCCGCAAAGGCCCTGAACGGCAAGAAGCTGGATGTGGTTTGGAACATGACTCTGGCAGGCAACATCATCTCCGCCAATGTTCCCTATGGCAAGATCGAAGCCATCAAGGGCATCAGCGGCGTTAAGAGTGTTGTCATCGAGCAGCGTTATGAGCCTGAGGTCGTCTCCAAGGAAGAGACTGCTGAGCCCGAGATGTACATCTCCGGTTCCATGATCGGCTCTTTCAATGTTTGGAACAGCGGCTATACCGGCGCCGGTTCCCGTGTTGCCATTATTGACACCGGCTCCGACACCGACCATCAGTCTCTGGACAACGGCGCGTTCCTGTATGCTCTGCAGCAGAACGCCGCCGCTGAAGGCATGACCTACGATGAGTATGTCGCCGGTCTGGATCTGCTGGATGCCGAGGAGATCGCTTCCGTGATCGAGGAGCTTAATGCTTACGAGCGCACCCCCGATCTGGCAAAGGCTGAGAACCTGTATCTCAGCGAGAAGCTGCCCTTCGGCTATAACTACATCGACAAGGATCTGGACATCGTTCACGACAACGATGGTCAGGGCGAGCACGGCTCTCATGTTGCCGGTATCGCTGTAGCCAACCGCTACATCCCCGCAGATGAGGGCTATGTGGACGCGCTGAGCAATGTTTTCACAGCCGGTGTCGCTCCCGATGCACAGCTCATCACCATGAAGGTCTTTGGCAAGGGCGGCGGTGCTTATGACTCCGACTACATGGCCGCCATCGAAGACGCCATCATTCTGGGCTGCGACTCCGTGAACCTGTCTCTGGGCTCCGGCAACCCCGGCGTTACCTACACCGAAACCTACGGTGACCTGATGGACTATCTGGCACAGACCGAAACTGTTGTCGTCACCTCCGCCGGCAACTCCGGTCACTGGGCAGAGAGCACTGTCCTGGGTCAGGGCGGCATCCTGAGCTCCGGCTATCTGTACAACGACGGTGTCAGCTTCGCCACCGGCGGTACGCCCGGCACCTTCGCCAATATGCTGTCCGTTGCTTCCGTGGACAACGCCGGCACCATTGACTACTACTTTGTCGCTGGCGGCAAGAATGTCGTCTATGTGGAGAATCTGGTGGATTCCGATACGGGCGAAGCCTACGGCAATGTGGCTCTGGGCACTCTGGATACCTCCGAGGATGGCTCCGGTACCGCGTATGAGTACATTTTCGTTGACGGCATCGGCGTAGACAGCGACTTCGAGGGCATCGACCTCACCGGTAAGATCGTGTTCTGCTCCCGTGGCGAGACTTCCTTCTTCGAGAAGGCAAATGTTGCCGCTTCCCGTGGCGCGGCAGCTACCATCATTTACAACAATCAGGCCGGTGCTTTCGGTATGCTTCTGAGCGGCTATGAGTACACCGCTCCCTGTGTATCCATTCTCCAGTCTGATGCCGCTGCCATCAAGGCTGCTTCCGAGGCACAGACCACCGAGGGCGGCGTTGCTTACTACACCGGCAGAATGACCGTTCTTGCCAGCATTGGCCCCATCGTCTACGAAGACGCTTATTATACCATGAGCTCCTTCAGCTCCTGGGGCGTTCCCGGTGACCTGAGCATTAAGCCCGAGATCACCGCTCCCGGCGGCGGCATCTACTCCCTGAACGGTGTGGATACCTCCGGCAAGGGCTATGAGCTGATGTCCGGCACCTCCATGGCTGCTCCCCAGGTTTCCGGTATGATGGCACTGGTTGCCCAGTACCTGAGAGAGACCGGTCTGCAGGCAGAAGGTCTGACCACCCGCGCTCTGGCACAGAGCCTGCTGATGTCCACCGCTGAGCCCCTCATCGACGGCAATTGCGACAGCTACTATTCCGTCCTGAATCAGGGCGCAGGTCTGGCTCGTGTTGATCTGGCTACCTCCGCTGAGTCCTATGTCCTGGTTGACGGCATGGCCGACGGCAAGGTCAAGGTAGAGCTGGGCGATGATCCCCAGCGCACCGGCGTTTACCAGTTCGGCTTCTCCATCAACAACCTCAATGGCGAGGAGATGGAATACGCACTGGCTGCTGACTTCTTCACTCAGGATGTATTCAGTGCCCGTCAGTATGGTATCCTGCACGACACCTGGACCCGTCTGCTGCCCGCCGATGTGGTATTCACCGTTGACGGCGATGCCTGCGAGAGCGTTGTTGTTCCCGCCAATGGTTCTGTTTCCATCAATGTGACCATGACTCTGGGAGACAATGTCAAGGCTTACTTTGATGCTTACTATCCCACAGGCGCGTATGTGGAAGCTTATGTCCATGCCATTCCCGCCGCCACCGCTGAGGGTGTCATGGGCGTATCCCATTCCATCCCCGTGCTGGGCTTCTATGGCTCCTGGTCTGAGTCCTCCATGTTCGATATCGGCTCCTACATCGACTACAGCTATGAGCTGGAGAGCCGCTATCCCTATCTGTACTTTGAAAATGATTTCTATGGCAACGCCATGTCCATCAGCTACGGCGATGGCGAGGAATACTACTTCGGCGGCAACCCCCTGCTGTATGAAGACGAGTATCTGCCTCAGCGCAATGCCATGAACAACCTGAACGGCTCCGCTCTGGAGAAGCTGTACTTCTCCCTGATCCGGAACGCCTCCGCCTCCAAGCTGGTCATTACCAACACCGAAACCGGTGAGGTATACATGGACGAGGAAGTTGGCGCGATCAACGGCGCTTACTACTATGTCAATGGTCAGGAATGGAGATACACCCAGCGCAGCCTGAAGCTGAACTGGAACGGCACCGATGCCAACGGCGAGCCTCTGCCCGAGGGAACCTCTGTGGAGATCGCTTTCATCGCCGCTCCCGAGCTGTACCGTATTGATGCTGAGACCACCGATTGGGACGCTCTGTCCGAGGGCAGCTACATGGTCAACCATGTCACCATCGACAACACCGCTCCCGAGATCACCGCCCTCAGCGTAAATATGATCGGCAAGACCGGCATCAATGTTTCCGCCAAGGATAATCAGTACATCGCCGCTATCGTTGTTCTCAACGCCAACGGCACCCAGGAGCTGGCTTATGTAGCTCCCAACCAGACCACCGCAGGCGAGGAAGTCCACTTCACCTTCGAGGAGATTTCCGCTCCCAAGTTCCAGGTCGTAGTTTATGACTACGCCATGAACGCCTCCACCTACGAGGTCGTTATGGGCAACGCCTCCGACGATGATCGTCCCTACTTCACCGCCATCGACTATGTCAACGAAAAGTATGTTGGCATGGAAGCTGACGGCACTCTGGTCGATCTGGCTGCTGTTGCCGGCAGAGAGTATCCCGTTGCCGCTGAGTATATTGACGGCTATGTCTTCGAGATCTCCAGCGCCAACGAGCTGTATGTGGCTCAGGACAGCGACCTGACCGCTTTCGAGTACATCTGCAATCTGGATCCCAACGGCGAAATGGATATGCAGGGCTTCCTGGATATCGCTTACAACAAGGTCGACGGCTTGCTCTACGGCCTGTTCTACAGCGGTTACAACGATTTCGTAGCTCCCTACCTGTGCTCCATCGATCCTCTCATGGGCGCGGTTGAGGTTATCTGCGAAATGCCCATTGATGCCGTGAACCTGGCCATCGACGGCGAAGGCAACTTCTACTCCACTCTGTACGGCGGCATCGAGCTGTACACCTACACTCTGGAATCCCTGCGTGGCGGCGCCGGTCCTGACTGCGACCTGAACGGCGACGGCGGCACCAACGAGCTGGATGTCTACTATCTGCTGGACTATGTGGTCGGCAATGTGACCGAGCTGTATGCCGACGGCGACATCAACGGCGATTCCCTTGTGAACACCTATGATGCCCACCTCCTGCTGGCCTCCTTTGAAAGCAGAGACGGCCTTGTTACCTACATTGGTGATGTGGGCGACTATGCCTGTGATTCCGTCAACTCCATGGCATGGGATCACAACACCGACGAGCTGTACTGGGCATGCACCACTCAGGATGCCACCACCGAGGAGCTTGTCACCACTTTGATGAAGGTCGATGTGGAGACCGCTGAGCCCACTGTGGTCGCTCAGTACGCACAGGCCACTGCCGGTCTGTATATCCGTCCCACAAAGGAAAACAGCAGCATCTTCGATCCCACTGACGAGGTCGTTTCTGTTGAGATCTCCACCACTGAGGCTGCTACCGTTAAGGGCGGCACCACTCAGCTTACCGCTAATGTATGGCCCTGGAATGTTTCCGACGGTTCCGTGACCTGGAGCTCCTCCGATGAGACTGTTGCTACTGTTGACGAGACCGGTCTGATCTCCGGCGTTGGTGAAGGCACCGCCATCATCACGGCTACTTCCGTCCTGGATCCCACCAAGTCCGCTTCCTGCGAGGTTTCCGTCGCTGTTCTGAACCGTGACCTGAACGGCATCGTTTGGGACGAGAACGGCGAGGTTTGGTGGAGCAAGTTCAACACCGACACTCTGCCTGCTTACGAGAAGCTGACCGAGGAATCCGAGGAAGCTCGTCTGATCTCTGCTTCCTTCGGTGCTGACGGCGTTCTGTACGCAGCCGATCTGAATGGTAATGTTTCCACTCTGTATACTGTGGATCCCGAGACTCTGGAGTCCACCGCCATTGGCACCTCCGAGATCGCCGCTTACACAGATCTGTCTTATGCTGCTTATTTGAACGATGGCTGCCCCATTTCCACATACTTCAACTATGTTCTTACCGTTGATCCTGCCACCGGTGAGTACAGCGGTGCATGGGACTGGCTGCCTGATGGAACTCTGATCGGTATTGCCTATGCGGGTTCCCAGCTGAACACCTACTACAATGAGTACATGGATTTCTTCTACCTGCTGGATATAGAAGGCAACCTGTATATGGAAGCTTTCATGACACTGCATGAGGCTACCCCTGAACTGGATGCTGGAAACTATATGTTCTATGGTCCTGAGAAAGGCTATCTGGGTCAGATCGGCGAAGCCGTTGACTACGAATACTTCCAGTCCCTGTACTACGACGGCACCTACCTGTACTGGAGCCGCTTCAATGAGGCTGACAATGTTGTTGAGCTGCTGGTTTGCGACATCGACAACACCGGCAATGTTTACAGCGTTGGCAACTTCGGTGAAGGCGTATGGCCTGTTGCCGGTCTGATCAACCTGGACAGCAACCCCTTCGCTACAGAGAGTGTCATTGCAGACGAGACTGCGGCAGCTGCTCAGGTCAAGGCGGCTATGTCCACCGAGGCGATCACTCCTGTTGCTCTGAGCGAGGAGAACAAGGTTCAGTCTCTTGTGAAGTCCGCTTCCCTGCGTGAGTCCGCGGACATCCACTCCTCCAGCGAGTCCTACGGTCACGACATCTATGTGGACATCACCAGCGAGATCCCTGTCACCAACGGTCTGGTTGAGGTCACCTATGATCCTTCCGTCCTGACCTTCGTGGATGGCGGTTCCTCCTACTGGATGGCCGGCACTGTCGAGGAAGGCAAGATCATCGTGGCTTATGCCGCTGCTGAGGAAATTCCCGCTGAGGAATGGCTGGCTTCTCTGATGTTCACCACCGACAAGACTCATGTGGAAACCGATGTTATCATCAAGACCATTGAGAGAAATGCCGAGTTCGGTCTGGCTGAGGAAGAAACCGTGCATATCTCCTTCGGCTGCCCCTCCGCTCATTTTGAAGATGTTGGCGCAAACTCCTGGTATCACGAGGCTGTGGACTTTGCTGTGGAGAACGGTCTGATGAGAGGTATGTCCGAGACCACATTCGGCCCCAACGAGACCATGGACAGAGCCCAGCTCGTCACCATTCTGCACCGCCTGGTCGGTGAGATGGAGCCCACCACTTCCGTCACCTTCGAGGACGTTCCTGCTGACGCATACTATGCAAAGGCTGTTGCCTGGGCATATGAGAACGGCATTGTTGTGGGCAAGGATGCAACCCACTTTGCTCCCAAGGAGGCTGTGACCCGTGAGCAGATGGTGGTATTCCTGGCTCGCTTCGCCCAGTGTCTGGGTGTCACGATCCCCGAGGGCGCAACCATCGAGGGCTTCGAGGACGCGGATCAGGTCAGCTCCTATGCTGTAGACGCTATGGCATGGGCAATTGAAAACGGTCTGATTCAGGGTATGTCTGATGGCAAGCTGGCTCCCAAGGGCACCAGCACCCGCGCTCAGATCGCAACCGTTCTCATGCGGTTCATCTACGCTCTGTAATCCTGTTGGCAAATCAAATTAAGGCTGTGAAATAACAGTCAAATAAACGGCGGAGGGTCTTAGAAATGAGGCCCTCCGTTATATATTTGCCCTTTTTCAATCACTTTATGGGCAAAAATCCCCCCGACAAGTGCCGTCGGGGGAAGAAGTCAGTCTATAAGGTCCTGGGCTTCGCAGCCGAGGGCTTTGGCTAAGCTGATAACCACACCAGCCTGAGCTTTGCTCAGGTCATTTTGTTTTTGCTCATAGAGCTGCACCATACGAAGGGCAACACCGGAGGCACTGCTTAGCTGCTGCTGGGTAAATCCCCGGGCTTTCCGGATGGTGTGCAGCTTGGATTTACGGGATTCCTTATTCCGCCGGATGATGGCATCGGCGGACTCCACGAATTTGGAGTTGTCTGCCTCGTGGTGGATGTACATACCGAAGATGGTGGAAAGGGTCAAACCATCCCCAACCATGTCTTGGAATCGTCTGCCGTTGTGCCATTGATAGTAGGCGAAAATCCAGCCAGCCCAATACTCTCGCCCCTTGAAATCCCGAAAGGAGGGCGTGATGCCGGGGGGCGCAATGTTGGTCGCCCTCAGAACCGCTTCTGCCAGCTCAACGCCGGACATACCGGCAATGTATTTTGGATTGCCTTTTTCAAACTTGGATGCCACACCGGAGGAAATAAACCAACCAAAAAATTCGTCCGGGTCATAGCCGCAGTCGCACACAGCATACTCCACCATATCGCCCAGATTTTGCATAGCATCATCCAAGTACGACTCGTTGTAAGCGCTCATCATCGTTTTTCCACCCCTGTCTGATGATATCAAGAATGTAGGTTTCTGTCAGGATAGAGCCGCGCCCCTTTTCCTTCTGAAACTCGTCCCGGGCAGCGGTATCCCGAGCCAGCTTTTTGGGGTAGTAAATCTCCTTGGGAACGGCGATTGCTTCCTCGAAGGAAATAGCATGGAAGGCTTTCTGTGATACGGCAACAACCTGTTCACCCAGCTTACCCAACACCATAGCGCGCTCCAGCTGGGAAAGGGAAATGGTGTTGTTCAGGAAAGCGGATGCAAAGGAGAAGTAGGAATCATCAGCACGGTAGCCCTTGATGATATCATATTGTTTATAGTCGATACCGAAATTCTCTAAAATGTACGCCCGTGCCTGCCGCGCCACATCGCCACCAATGCGGAACTTTCTGTTTTCCAGCAAGATGGCAAGCCAGTTGAGAATATTATAGTCACCGCCGGTCAAATGCAGCACAGTTAAGTCAGACATATCCAGCAAATATTTGTTGGCATAGCCGTCCGTCTCAGCGGAGCAAGCCCATTCCTTTGCCAGATCAAGAATCTCGGTACAGTAGAAACCCAGCCCATAGTCATTGTTGGGGTTGCCCACACCGAACCGCGGCTTTTCAATGATAACCGATGAACCGTGATATACAGTTAGTTTGCGCATAGGAACACCTCCTATTAGTATCGTTATAACGATAGTTCCCCATTTGCTGTTATTATATCGTTGTGACGATAGTTTGTCAAGAAGAAACAGAAAAGCTCC
>JAZNYB010000147.1:0-5059 GCA_045594185.1 Faecousia sp.
ACACCCTGTCCACTTTCGGTTTTCGTATTACAGGATCATCTTGCCATCAGAACCGAAGGTATAGAATCCTTCCGTCATCAGTCCGTTGGTGATGGACACATAATACTCACCGATTGCGGCATAACCGCCGGAACGGATGTAGTAGTAGTCGCCGTCAACCTGAACCAGACCTGCTCCGAAGCCGATCTCTCCGTCTACATAATAGTAGTACAGACCACCTTCCAGATAGATGCCGTTCTTGGAATCATCGTTCAGGATCATCTTGCCGTCGTCCGCGAAGATGTAGAAACCTTCCTCGGTGATACCGTTGGTGTTGGTGCACCAGTAAGAACCAATCGCTGCGTAACCGCCGGAGCGGATGTAGTAATAATCACCGTCTACGCAAACCAGACCCGCGGCATACTGGATCTCTCCTGCTACATAGTAGTAATACAGACCATTTTCCAGATAGATACCGTTCTTTGCATCGGGATTTACCGGCTCGGTGGGCTCGGGCTCAGTGGGCTCGGGTTCTGTGGGTTCAGGCTCGGTGGGTTCAGGCTCGGTGGGCTCGGTTTCCCCTTCGGCGGCATAGGTTACAGTCAGACTATCCATACGAACCTGACCGCTGCTGAAGGTAATGGTTACTTCCTCCGCAGCCTCAGGCAAGGTATAGGTAACGGAAGTGCCATCCACCACAGCATCGTTGCCAATTGCGGATGCCAAGGTGCTTGCGTAAGCCGCGGTGTTACAGACGAACACGATCTTGGTGAGCTTTCCACCGGCGCAGGAAACCGTCAGCGTAGAATTTTTATAGAAACGAACAGGCTTTGCGTAATCGGCAACATTGCTGGTAGAAGAAGCCTTATCATTTATCGCCTTGACACCGTTTTCTTCCCAAACCTGCTGCTCAGTAGAGAAGGATGTCCGCTTTGCCGTATCGTCAAAGGTCAAAGTAGCTTCCTCGGTTTCTCCCGGCTCGGTGACTTCGGGTTCAGTGGGTTCGGGTTCGGTGGGCTCAGTTGTCTCGCCGTCCGTCAGCTTCCAGAACTCCAGGGTCTGCCCTGCAATGTTGGTGTTAATGGAGGTATATGCTCTCCAGTCCTGATTGTTATAAACGCCCAAATAACGGGTGTTGCCGCTGGTGTCGGTAACGGTGAGATAGTTGTCCGCAATGCTCCAAAGGGCAACCGTACTTCCGATTCGGATGCCGTTGTTGGAGGATGTGCTGTACAGGTATTTCTCACCTGCCATGATGTAATAGCCGCCATCAGCAGAAACAATATTCCACGCAATCGTGGAAGCATCGGCATCCGTTGCCAGAGTTGTGCCGGAGATAGTGCCTACCGTACCCGCCATGGGCTGACCGCTGGAGCCTTCTCCCACATTGGGCAGGATCTGGGTAGTGCCGTCCTTGGTCATGGTAATGGCGATGGTATCCGCAGACTGAATATCCGCAAAGTCCACCTTCACCCACGCGCCTTCTCCCGCGGAGTCAGTGGGTTCGGGCTCGGTGGGATCGGTTTCAACAACGGTTTCATAGGTATCGCCGCAATGGATGCAGGTATGGGTCTGCACATCGCCATTGGTGGTGGTTTCGTACTCATGTCCGGTCGCCTTGACATCCTCACCCAGAGAAACAAGTACGCCGCAAATCGTGCAGAACTCGTCGCCGCTGTAGCCATCGGTGGTGCAGGTAGCCGCTACATAATTCTGGAGCTGGGTGGTTTCATGGCGGCAGGCGGTATCATCATCCACCGTGACATAGAAAGTCTCAGAAGAACCGGAAGCCCGGTAGAAATAGACCGGCTTCTGGCTGCCGGTGTAGCAGCGGAACAGGAAGGCTGTGGAGTTGAACTGGAGAATACGGGTGGGTGTTCCCACATTGGTAACGGTCATTTCTCCGCCGTTACATTCAAAGGTCCACTGTGCCGAAGCTTCCGGGGTGGTGGCAGTGGTCAGGGCATTTTTGCTTCCTGTAAAGGCAAGGTAACAATCCGTGTCGCAGCCCTTGAGCTTCATGGAGTACACGCCCTCGGAAACTTCCTCGATGATGATCACATAGCTGTCTGTGACCCCGGAAATGTCATTGCCGGACTTGGTCATTCCGGCGGCAGAAAGCTCAATAGCGGCATCCGCTGCGCCCACATTTTCCCCGGTGGCAAGATGGACATACTCATCGCCGGAGGAGGCTACCTGACCGGTCATAACATACTCGCCGGACCAGTCAGCCAGAGGGTCGGAAACAAGACTAAAGGTATCCACATCCCCAGTGCCGCTGGAAACGCGGTAGGAATACAGGGCATACAGATTCACCTGAGATTTGGTAATGGTATATTCCGCGCCCACGGCATGAATGATCAGAGAATCCTTGTCCGTGGTAGCCGTTGCTACAGGTGTCTCCACCCAGCCCACGAAGGAATAGGAATATCTGGTATCATCGGGAACACCGGCAATGGTAGGCAGGGTGATCACATCTCCAACATATCCGGAGGTAACACCATCCACTACAATAACACCGTCAGGCACACCGTAGCTGATGGCTGCGGCAACTCTTGCCTTGAAGCTGACCGTTACCGTAACATTGGCAGTCAGATTGGACAGGGTAAACACATTGCCATTCTGGGTGATCTTGGCAGCACCCGCGGGGCTGACGGTAGCACCGGTCACGGCATAGCCTTCCTCAGGAACAGCGATGACCTGGTAGCCCTCCACGCCAACCGTACCCCAGTCGGTGTTGGAGCTGACCGCGGTGATCTCATAGGCGGGTGTTCCGGACTGTTTGGCATAGCCGGAGGGTGTGTCCATATCCCCAGGAAGCTCCTGCTCAAACAGAAGCCATGCCAGCTCGGGATAGTCGATGAACACATTGCGGTTGCCCTGAACATCCTGACAGCGGTCGTTTCTGGTCATTTCCCACTGGTCAACAGGGTCGTTTTCGCACCAGCGCAGCAGTGTGTCCAGATCCTCTATGACCTTCAAGCCGTTGTTGGCATCGTCATCGGAGTCAAGAGCGGGAAGATTGGAGGAGCTGACATCCTCAAAGAGGTTGGGCTGACCCCAGCGGACATAGACATAGAGCAGGATACGGGCAACATCGCCCTTAATATTGTCGTTTACCTCCACCAGATCAAGGCTGCTGTTGTAGTAAAGGACATCCTTGCTGTCATAAGGCGCGGGGGTATAGGCGCGACCGGTGGAAATGAGGTCACCCATGGTGTGGTTTCCCCGGGTGGAGTTGATGCCGGCATCCTCGGGACGCAGATGGTGCAGATCGCAGCCGCCGTTTTTCTCGCAGAAGGAAGCACGGCTCTTGGGCCATACATGCTCCCGGCTCTTATTGCTGGTGGTATCCGCTTCGGAATAAAAGTATGTCCAGTTGGAATATCCGGACTGGGTATCCGTATAGGGCCAGTAGTCTATCAGGCTGGAATAGGAAACATAAGAGGTCTGTGTGCTGCTCATTAAGCTCTGCAAAGCCTGATACATACTGCTGTCCATGGCTTTCAGACTGCTGCCGGAGCTGTCACCTTTCATTTTGGAAAGGTTTGTCCAGACATAGCTGCCGGTATAATAGGCTTCGGCTTGCGTACTCAAAGAGGTACAGACCTCATGGCGCACCGCGTCGTTGGCGGCGGGGTATGTAGCGGCGAAGATATTGCCGGTCATGCCAACAAGCATAACAACGACCAGCAAGAGCGCAACGCCTCGTTTACAGATGTTCATACGAATCCTCCTAGCATATTGCGTTTTATACATAAGCTGTTTTATTGTACCATATTTTTCATAAAATCACAAGCAAAAAAACCGATTTAGCCCAAACGCACAAAAGCCCGCTCCAACAGGCTGACCCATTGAAGCAGGCTTTGTTAAAATTACCGAATTACGGGAAATCTTTCGCTGTGACCGGCTCAAAGGAGCTTCTGCCCCGCCACATACTTGGCGGAAAGACACTCCGGCACAAACAGGTATGCCATGCGCTCCATGCGCTGCGGGATGGTAAACTCCATGGGAGAGGGAATGCCGCTGTCATCCAGAACCAGAGCGTCAAATTCGTACCCCGCCTCAAAGGAGCCCACCTTTCCGAAGAAGCTGCCGCCGCCCAGGGTCGCCAGATAGAAGGCTTCCTCAAAGGTCAGCGCCGCAACGCTTTGATCCTGCAGCCGCCAGCGGAGCTTGCTTGCCTGAATGGCGTGGGTCATGGCTCTGAACAGTTCCATGGAGCTTCCCCCGGCAACATCGGAAGCAAGACCCACCTTCAGCCCCAGATCCAGATATTGAGACACCGGAGCAACGCCGGAGGAAAGGTTCATATTGGACTCCGGGCTGTGAGCAATGTATACATTCCGCTCCTTCAGCAGCTTCCGCTCCACATCCCCGCTGTGGACACAGTGGGCCATAACGCACCCACCGGGAGCCCCCAGAAGCCCGAAGCGTTCATAGACATCAGCATAGCAGCACGAGTCCGGGAACAGTTCCTTTACCAAGGCGATCTCCCCGAAATTCTCAGACAGATGGCTCTGCACAGGAAGTCCCCGCTCAGCCGCCAGTTTTCCCAGAGCTTCCATCAGCTCCGCCGAGCAGGAGGGAACGAACCGGGGGGTCAGAATGGGCTTCGTGCGCTTATAGCCCGCCGTTTTATCCAGCCAGCGAACAGTTTCCTCATAAGAATGCTTTGCATCCGGCTCACGCAAGGTATCCGGTCCGTTGGCGTCCATATTCACTCTGCCCACGAAGGTTATAAGACCGCTTTCCTCCAGCTTGTCCATAAGAAGCCAGGTGGGCTCTGTATGGGCAGTGGCAAAAACGGCAGCTCTGGTGGTAGTGCTTTTTTTCATGGACTCCGCGAACTGGCTGTAAGCCTTTTGGGCATATTCCAAATTCCGGTAGCGGGATTCCTCCGGGAATGTATATGTATCCAACCACTCCATAAGCTCCAGATCCATACCCAGGCCACGGAATGTATATTGGAGCGCGTGGATGTGCAGATCCACGAAGCCGGGAACGATCAGCTTGTTGCCGTAATCTATTACAGGCAGACCCTTGTATTCCTCCGGGAGCTCCTCAAAAGCACCCCGGC
>JAZNYB010000148.1:0-7325 GCA_045594185.1 Faecousia sp.
TACATATCGCTGTACAAAATAGCATTTTTGCCGAAGGGAGCGTACTGGCTGAAAACCATGACCAAGGTATACCCAAGAAATGGGATCAGGAATGCCAGGAACAGGCGTTTTTGTCGATTGGAAAGTGTATTTTTTTGCTTCATTGCCAAGGGTCCTTTCTTTACAGCGTGGTGCGGCGGGATTCCGCTCGCTATGGGTGTGAAAAAATGGCAGTAAGGGTAATTACTGCCATTATATCACGGACTATGTTTCCAGTAAACCAGAAAATTAGAAATTTTATTGCAGGGCGGTGCTTTCGTTCAACACAAGGGTACTGTACAGGAACAATACATCCTGGTTGTTAAAGCGGATATAGTTACCCAACAGGCTGCTGTGGACATAACGGGTATCTACCAGGGTAACCTTTCTGTAAGTGCCAGCAAACAGGGGCGCAATGCTGCTGCCGAAGGAGTCACGGAAAATGATAAGCTCCCGGTCAGTGGAGGCCTTGGGATTTTCAATGACCTGCAGGGGATTTGCACCACCCAGGAAGAAGTCGTAGGGATCGTCACCAGCCAAACCATTGAAATCATATACAGCAATGGGTCTTCTTGTGGTCAGGTCCTGAGCTCTCCAGCCTGCAAGAATGCCGCCGTTCCAGTATTGCAGCGCATCAGGTTCCAAAGGAAGCGCTGACTGCCCCAGATAGGCACCAGCGAGTGTGCCGCCATCCTCAAGAACAGTATTTTCCAGAGTGAACTCATGCCCCATTTCTTTGGTCAGATATTCAGCCACAGGGAGGAGCGCAGCCTGATTCCAATGAGGGTCGGTACGGTAATAGCTGTTGCCGTTCAGAAGGTGGAATATGGAGATGTTTTTCATATTGAGCTGTTGAGAAAGCATATCCAGCATTTTGTTGTAATCCATGGTAGGATATCCCAGCTCCTGGGCAAGGTAGTAATTCTTGTCCGGGATCACACAATAGTACACCTTGGTATTCTTTCCCGCAAGGTAGGTTTTTTGAATGGACTGAATTTTGTTGATCGCGTTTTTAACGGAAGTTTCGTTCAGGGGATAGTCCAATCGTCCGGCGTTTCCATTGTGGATATATACATTATTGTTATCAAGCTGCCCGAGAATATTATACAGGAAGCCCGCCTTCAGGCTTCTGAACTGATCCCGGAAAGGAAACTGATCCATGGCGGCATCCTCGGCTGTCTGCATAAAAGAGCCGTTGGAAATCTTGCTTTTGGAAAGATCCTCCCACTGGGTCATGGGGCGTCTTTCCGACTTGGATACATCGGTATTCCCCAGAAGCATTGCAACGCCTCCAAGGAACAATATGGCAAACAGGAGTGCCAATGTTACGATTTTTGTTTTCATCTTAGCCTCCTAGAAACGGAAATACAGGAAGGGGTTAAAAGACCCATCCACCAGGAAAGCGGTGCAAAGCAGAAGGATCATCGCCAGAACGCAGGGCTTTAACCAGGAGAGGATCGCGGCATAACGACTGCCTTCCCAAGCCTTGATGACCTTTACGGCAAGGGGAGTGCAGGCGACAACAGAGAAAGCCAGAAGACCAAGGCTGCTGCGCAGGGTATACAGTGTTTCTGTTCCCAGGAAGGGCAATCCCGCAAAGCCAAACATGATCTTAAAATCTGCCGCAGCTTCACCCAGAGAGTTAAAACGGAACAGAACGAAGCTGAGAAGCACAGCGATCAGAACATAGATGTGACCAATCCAGCGGTGTTTTTCAAAGAAACCGTGGCACCACAGCTTTTCCACAATGAGAAGAATACCGAAAAACAGCCCCCAAAGAATGAAATTCCAGCCAGCACCGTGCCAAAGTCCTGTTGCTGCCCAAACGATCACAATGTTCAAAAGCCAGCGACCTTTGCTGACCCGGTTGCCGCCCAGAGGAATATACACATAGTCCCGGAACCAGGAGCCCAAAGTCATGTGCCAGCGACGCCAAAATTCCGTGAGCGTGACAGAAAGATAGGGATGGCGGAAGTTTTCGGGGAACTTAAAGCCAAAGATACGCCCAAGACCGATCGCCATGTCGCTGTAGCCGGAGAAATCCAGATAGATCTGGAGCATATATGCAAGAGCGGCAAGCCATGCGAATAAGACCGTAGGCTCCGGGCTGTTGGTGTAGTTGTCCACCAAAACGCCCAACTGGTTGGCAAAAATGATCTTCTTGCCAAGTCCAATAATAAATCGTTCCGCTCCGGAGTATGCCAGCTCCAAGGTGCATTTTCTCTCCTTCAGCTCCGCCGCTACATCCAAATACCGCACAATAGGGCCGGCTATGAGCTGCGGAAACAGGACAACATAAGCACCAAAGTCAATGGGATTCTTCTGCAACTGCGCTTTACCCCGATACACATCAATCACATAGCTGAGGATCTGGAAGGTATAGAAGCTGATGCCAATGGGCAGTGCCAGCCGCAGCAGGGGAGTGTCCGTCCCCAAAACACCGTTCCAAAGAGAAATGGCAAAATCAGCATACTTAAAATACGCCAGAAAGCCCAGAATCACAACAGACGACAGGATCGATACTCCCAATCGCAGTGATTTTTTCTTCAGCTTGCCGATAACAAGACCGGAAAGGTAGCCCACAGTAATGGAAATCAGGATATTCACTAAATATTTGGGCTCTCCCCAGGCATAAAAGAACAGGCTGAATGACAACAGCACAAAATTTCTGCCTTTCTTTGGCATGAGGAAATATACCAGAATCAACGCCGGTATAAACAAGTACAAAAAGATCAGACTGGAAAACAGCATAGCACTCTCCTGTAAAATGACAGCCGGATTTACAAAACCCGGCTGGTCATAATTTGGTGAAATCACGAAATGGTCTTTCGATCTGTCTCACATAGAAAACAGACGGAAATAATATGGAAAGGTTTCGCCCGAAGGAAGAAAAATTACGCTTATTGGGCTTTGGCTGCCTTCAATGCCTGAGCGAGCTGGTCGGGGCAGGAGGTGTTCTTGGGACCACAATGGATGCCCTCAACACGGGCAATGACCTCATCCACATCCATACCTTCCACCAAACTGCTGATGCCCTTCAGATTTCCGTTGCATCCGCCCAAAAAAGCGACATTTTTCACCTTGCCGTTTTCAAGCTCGAAACGGATCTCCTGAGAGCAGGTTCCCTTGGTTTTGTAACTGTACTGCATAATAAATACCTCCAACAATATGTTCCGGGAAGAATTTTCAACCCCCCAATAATTATGTCTCCTATTATACGCAACTTATGATGATCTTGCAAGTACCATTTTCCTTTGCTGAATAAATCGATCTGTATTTGAAACACTAGACACAAATAATGAGAAAGCAGGTGCTCTATGGGTGATAAAACACAGGATCCCGATTTAAGAGAACAGCGGAGAGAAGATATTTTGGAGTTAGGCACTGATTTGACTAGAAGCAAAAACGGAAACATTTACACCCTTACGATCATCGGACAGATCGAAGGTCATCAGCTTGCCCCGGAAAACGCGAAAACAACCAAATATGAGCATTTATTGCCCTTGCTTGCCGGAATCGAGGAAAGCGATGAAATTGACGGTGTGTTGCTCCTTTTGAATACAGTGGGAGGGGATATTGAAGCAGGGCTTGCCATTGCGGAGCTGATTTCCGGGATGAAAAAGCCTACCGTATCTTTGGTTTTGGGAGGTGGGCACTCCATCGGTATTCCCTTGGCAGTATGTACCAAACGATCCTTCATCGTTCCCACCGCCAGCATGACCATACACCCTGTCCGTATGACCGGCATGGTAGTTGGCGCGCCTCAGACCTTCCGGTATTTTAACCGTATTCAGGAGCAGATCGTGGACTTTGTGGTTGAAAACTCACGCATCACCAGAGAGAAATTTACAGGCTATCTCATGGCTACCGGGGACATGGCAACAGATGTGGGGACAATCTTGTACGGAAAGCAAGCCGTGGAAGCGGGTCTGATCGATCATCTGGGCAGTCTCAGTGATGCGTTGGATTGCCTGAAATCCATGATAAGACCCGGACAAAATGATACAACACCCCAGGCGTAGGAAAGCAGTATTCCCTGAAAACAATAATGTTGCGCGACCTTTCCATTTTTTCAAAAGGAGAGGTCGTGCTTTTTATAAAGACAACAGATACGAAACAAGGAAGAAAACACTGGAAAACCGGGACAGTTTGTGCTATGATATGAAAGTATGCAAAAACCAACGAGGAGAGGGGATGTTTTTGGTGCTGGACTGGCTGGAAGCAATTGTATTATCTGCGGTACAGGGTGTGAGCAGTGTTCTGCCCTTGTCGGACTCCGGGTTTACCGCGATTGCCCGCAGATTGCTTGGACTTCCCCTAAATGGGAGTGGTGACCGTTTGTTTTCATCCATCCTCCGTATTTTAATTGCCCTTGTGATTTTCCTCACATTTCGGCAGGATTGGATCCATGCTCTGAGACACATTCCTCAAAGACGGGGACGAAAACCAACCATTGGTCAGACGAAAGCTTTACTTGGACGAAGAATGCTGCTTCTTATGATGGTCGGCTTTGTTTTCAGCCTGCCCGGTCTGTTTGTGAACCAGTATGCGCAAGTGTTGCAGACACAATTTATGCGCCTTTCGCTTATTATGATTCCCGGTGGACTTTTGATCTTCACCTGTGACCGTGTGGGACACGGAAAGAGAACCATAACGGAAGCCACCGTAAAAGACGCTCTTTTGGTAGGGCTGTTTCAGGCATTGGGGATGATCCCCGGTCTTTCTCCAGTGGGTCTGGGTATCGTGATGGGTATCTGGCTCGGAATGGAGCCTTCCTTCAGTATTCGTTTTTCCTGCCTTTTGCTGGCTCCCAGTCTGGTGCTTCAGGGTATTTGGGGTATTGCGGTCAGCGCGGAAGCAGGCAGCTTTGCTCTTTCCTGGATACCGGCAGCGTTGGTTTGTATTCTGTGTACCTATTTGTCTCTGCGGCTTCTTCGTTTTGTATCGCAGCGCAGAACTCTGGGAGATTTCGCTCTGCCCATTTGGGGCGCGTCCGTATTCACATTCATATTGTATTTGTTTAGCTAGGAGGTGTTTCTGTGGCACAAAAGAAACAAAGCACTGCCCGCACCAAAAAGTCTTCCCCCACTACCGGGAAGAAGCGGGTAAGTCAGGCAGAAAAAAAGATGAAACAGGCAGAGAAAAAACCTGCTGACCGGCTGCCGACCCGGTATGTCCTAGCTCCTGTTTTTCTGATATTGGCAGTCTTGACCGGCTTTGCCTGTTTTCCCGGAGATTCTCCGGTTCTTCTGTTTATGCAGAAGCTTCTGTGTGGTTTGGGCGGCAATGCCGGACTGTACCTTTCACCTGTTTTATACTTTGCTCTTTTTTTGATTCAGGCATTTTTCTGGAAAGAGCATTTGCTCCGCAGAAGTATTTGCGCAGTATTAACGGTGCTTCACATTGCCGCAACCGTACATTTATTCACCACTGACGGCGCATGGCCCGATAGCTGGCAGGGGCTGTGGCAACTGTATACCGCAGGCGCGTCCGGTGCTGGCAGCGGAATTTTCGGCGGTCTTATGGGCGGCCTGTTTCGCAATTTGGGTAAGACCCTTGGCATCATTCTGCTGATCCTTCTGAGTGTTTTGTGTGCTGCTTGTGTTTTTGATATTACAATCAGAAGCGTTCTTTTGGCGATCCGTGACCGTCCCAGAATGCCCAGAGATAAGGAAGAAAAGCCCCGCAAGGATCCCGCGAAAACAGTGGTAAACCACATCAGCAACAAGCACATTGAGCATGTGCAGCGAAAGAAGAACATTGCTGACTATAATCTGTCTCTTGATGATGAACCGCCTGCCCCTAAAAAGGAAGCTAAAAAAGTCACCAAGGTAAAAAGCCCCGCTGAGGCTTTGGAGGAAGATTTGAAGCAGCAAAAGAAGCAAATCAAGCCAACGACCACACCCATTCCCGAAGATCCTGAACCAACAGTGCCGGAAACCGATTTTGATGTATATCCCATTACAGGAGCAACGGTGATTTCCGGGCAGAAAGAGCCTGAGCAGACAACTTCCCCCTGGACCGCACCCGAGGATACAGAGCTGATTCCCCAGCAGATCCCTGTATTTGAACTGGAGGAGGTAAGCGCATCCGTTGAAAAGACAAACCCCACGGTCGCTCCGAAGGTTCAACCAAAACATGCCCCAAAGCCTGCGCCCATTTCCCCGACCGCTCAGCCGGAGACGGAAAAGGTAACCACCAAGGCTGCCAAAGAATCCGCTGCTGAGGTTGCGCAGGAGGTCGCCGCTCAGTCGCAGATGCAGAAAATTGAGTATATGTTCCCCCCTTTAAGCTTGCTTAAAGGAGGCGGTGCTTCCGGCGTTGACGGAACAGCCGAGCTTCGGGAGAATACCCGTCGGCTCAACGAGGCTTTGCAGAGCTTTAACATTGAAGCCAAGATCTGTAATGTAACAAGAGGGCCTTCTGTGACCAGATATGAGGTTGAGCTGGCACAGGGTGTTCGCCTTGCGAAGATCACCACACTGCAAAACGACCTTGCTTTGGCATTGGGTACTGCCAGTGTTCGTATCTCCGCGATACCGGATAAAATCGCCATGGTAGGTATTGAAGTCCCCAACAAGCAGGTAACTACGGTTGCTCTGCGGGATGTTATCGGTTCTTCCCGGTTCATCTGCGCCAAGTCAAAAACCTCCTTTGCGGTAGGCAAGGACATTGGCGGCGAGTGCATTACAGGGGATATTGCCCAGCTACCCCACCTGCTGATCGCCGGTACAACAGGGTCCGGTAAATCGGTCTGCATGAACAGTCTGATCGTCTCCATTTTGTATAAAGCAACCCCAAATGATGTCAAGCTCATAATGATCGACCCCAAAATGGTTGAACTTGGCGTATATAATGGAATTCCTCACCTGTTGATCCCTGTGGTCACAGACCCCAAGAAAGCAGCCGGCTCTCTGCAATGGGCAGTCTCCGAGATGATGCGCCGTTATAAGCTGATGTATGAAGTCAGCGTCCGGGATCTGGACGCGCTGAACCGCATTGTGGAAAGCACAGGAGAAGGGGAGAAACTTCCCCAGATCGTTGTTATCATTGACGAGCTTGCTGACCTGATGATGGTAGCAGCAAAAGAGGTGGAGGACTCCATTGTTCGCATTGCGCAGATGGGTCGTGCCTCAGGCATCCATCTGGTCATCGCCACCCAGCGCCCCTCTGCCAAGGTCATCACCGGTATTATGAAAGCCAATATTCCCAGCCGGATCGCTTTTGCTGTGGCTTCCGCCATGGAATCCCGGATCATTCTGGATACACAGGGTGCGGAAAAGCTGGTTGGTAAAGGTGATATGCTC
>JAZNYB010000149.1:0-10878 GCA_045594185.1 Faecousia sp.
CAGGGCATGGCAGATACCAAGACCCGCCTGAGAAAATGCCATGGCTGCCATGGTCGCGGCTTCGTGGATCTCCATGCGGACTGATGGGTCACCCCCAAAGGAAAGGGGCAGCTTTCCGTGGGCAACGCGAAAAGCCCGGGAAGCCAGACTGTCCGTGATCGTTCCGGCGTTTTTTGCCACCGCCGCTTCCAAGGCGTGAGCAAGCACATCGAAACCCCCGTCCGCAATCAGGCTTCGGGGCAGCCTTTCCAGAAGCTCACTGTCCAAAATCGCCAGCTTGGGGCGCAGAGCTTCATTGATCAGGGGCTTTTTGATTCCCTCGCTGGTAATAATGGCAAAGTCCGTCACCTCTGCCCCGGAGCCGGAGGTGGTGGGGATCGCCGCAAGGGTTGCTGTTGTTTCGGAAAAATACACCATCGCCTTGGCGCAGTCCATGGGGCTGCCCCCTCCCAAAGCGATGACCAGATCGGGGTCGAAGTCTTTAAGCCTCTTTGTCCCCCTTGCCACCAGCTCTGCCGTAGGATCGGGGATGACCTGATCGAAAATGGCATACTCTCCTCCCATACCCCTGCAAAGATCCGTCGCTGTACCGTTTTCGGAGAAAAAGCGGTCTGTGACCAGAAATATCCGCTTCGCGCCCAGCTCTTTTAAGTGCCACCTCGCCCCCGCCCCGGAGACGATCCTTGTACCACAGGTAAAAATATTCAAAACACGCCACCAAACCTTTTGTTTTGTTATGCCCGTACCGCTGTTGATGCGGAATTTAGACAAGAGAGAACAAGGTATCCCTTCGGGATATATTGAATATCCCCTCAGGCACTTTTAGTATGACCCATAGTTTCCAAAACATAAGCCCCATTCTCAAAAAATGTATCCCCGGCAGGTATTCCCTCACCGGGGCTGACCCTTACCGCATGATTCGGTCGGTCATCTGCATGACAGCATCTTCCACATTGGCGGCCGCTCTGTCTGCCAGTCTGCGGGCGGGATTTCTGCGGGGCATTGCTAAAATCGCCACCGCTCCCACAGCGGCGCCGATGCCCATGGTCACAGCCAGTCCGATTCCTTTCATAGGCTTTTCCTCCTTTTTGCTGCAAACCGTCAGGGACGATCCCGGAAACGGTTTTTCTTAGTATGCGCAAAATGCCACCGAAATCCACGGGGAATTTTTGTTTTTTCTTTGCAGAATGGGGAAAAATATGCTATAATCTGCTTATAAAACCAGTCAAAAAAGCAGAAGGAGGCGCATTTTATGTCCATTGACATTTTGCAGGATAAGATCCGCCGTGTAAAAAACCCTACCATTCTTACCTTGGAGCCTGTACCCGAGCTGCTTCCCCCCTGTATTCTCCGGGAGCAGCCCTCCGGGATTGCCCCGTGGGAGGTCTTTTACGGAAATATTTTGGAGGCACTGAAAGAGAAGCTTCCCGGCGTACGGGTGAATCTGCCCGGATTTTTGTGCATGGGCGCAGAGGGGCTTTCCCTTATGTCCCGCCTGCTGAAAAGGGCAAGGGAGTTGGGCTATTATGTGATATTGGACGGTATCCCTGATAGCTGGGGTACGGTGGGAGAAATGCTTGTGCAGGCTGTTTGGGGAGAGGATGCCCAATATCCCTGTGATGCCGTGGTGGTAAACGGCTATTTGGGAACAGACACCATGAAGCCCTTCCTGCCTTATTGCAAGGAGGGGAAAGCCCTGTTTGTTTTGGCAAAATCTCCCAACCCCTCGTCTATAGATGTGCAGGATCTGGCACTGGGCGGCAGAGTGGTGCATACCGCCATGGGAGACTTGATTTCCCGCTGGGGCTTTAAGACCATCGGAAAATCCGGCTACCAGCAGGTGGGTGCCGTGATCGGCGCGCCGTATACCCACAGCATGATCACTTTCCGCACGAAATATGACAGGATCTTTACGCTTATCACCGGCTTGGAGGTATCCAACGCCAGCCCCAAGGGTTGCTCCAACGCCTTTGACCGTCTGGGTCACGGGGCGGCAGTGTGCGCGGCGGGCTACATCCTGGGCGCATGGGCAAAGGGGGAAAGCGATGGTACGGATTATGTGGAGCGGGCTGTGGAAGCGGCAGAGCGACTGAAAAAGAATCTGGCAAAAAACATTACCATTTTGTGAGGAATGCTTATGAAAACCACAATTTATCTTGTTCGCCACGGAGAAGCGGAGGGCAACGCCTTTCGCCGGTTTCATGGGCAGTACGATTCTCTTTTGACCCCCACGGGGTATTTGCAGGTAGAAGCCCTGACCCGGCGGTTTGAAAGCATCCATATAGATGCCTGCTACGCCAGCGACCTGACCAGAACCAGCTTAACGGCTCGCTCCATCTATGTTCCCAAGAAGCTCCCCTTGCACCGGGATAAAGCCTTCCGGGAGGTTTTTGTGGGTCGCTGGGAGGATTTTCCCTTCGGACATATTGAGACACACGAGCCGGAAGGGATGCGGATGTTCAACAAAGAGCCGGTGAAGTGGTACTTAGAGGGCGCGGAAACCTATGCCGTTTATACAGGGCGTTTTATTGCCGCCATGGAAAAAGCGATAAAAGAACACGAGGGTGGAGTCATTGCCATTTTCTGCCACGGCTGTGTGCTGCGGGGCGTTTTGGCAAAGCTGTTTTATCAGGACGATTTTTCTGCCATGCCCTATTGCGACAATACCGCCGTTTCCAAGCTGTTCTGTGAGGACGGCGAATATTCCTGTGAATATCTCAACGACGCGTCCCACCTGCCCCCGGAGATCTCCACCTTTGCCCGGCAGAAGTGGTGGAGAAGTGGGGGAAAGGATTTCAACCTGTGGTATCAGCCCATGGAGGAGCTGCCGGAGGGATTGCCCACGCCGGAAAGGGATTGGGAGAGCTACATTGCCATGCTGACCCATACCCCTGTGGGCATTTTGAGCATCCGGAAAAACCGGGTTATGGGGCTGCATCTTCTGCCTCAGTACCGGGATTGCCTCATGGAAGACCAGCTTTTGGGACAGGCGGTGAGCCGCTGCCGGAAGCAAGGTCTGGACTTTCTGGAAGCAGACCCCGCCTGTATTGATGCCCCGGAGGTGCTGAGCCGGTATGGATTTAATCCCTGTGAGGACGGTCTGTGGCGGCTGGATATTGACAGAAGCCGTCTGGATTGGAGTACGCCGCCCAAGGATCAGCCCGCCCGGTTTGCCCCCCTGTAATTTTACCTTTTCACGATTCCCTATTCACTTTTCACTAAAAGCATCGAAAACCCCAAAGAAACCCATTGCGCGCATAATCTCCCCTCCATCCCGGCAAAATAAGCCTATACAACTTTGGAGGTGGGCTTATGTGCACAGCAGTGACCTATAAGACCAAAGACTTCTACTTTGGAAGGACTTTGGACTACGAATTTTCTTATTCCGAGGAGGTAACCATCACTCCCCGGAATTTTTCTCTTGTTTTCCGGCATATGGGGGAACGAAAAAACCACTATGCCATGATCGGCATGGCTCATGTGGCAGAGGGTTATCCGTTGTACTATGACGGCATGAATGAAATGGGGCTTGCCATGGCGGGGCTGAACTTTGTGGGGTACGCCCATTATGAAAAGCCCCGGGCAGGAAAGGAAAATGTGGCGCAGTTTGAGCTTATCCCATGGATCTTGGGGCAGTGCGCCACGGTAAGGCAGGCAAAGAAGCGGCTGGAAAATCTGAATATTACGGATACCGCCTTTAACACACAGCTTCCTCCCGCCCAGCTTCACTGGATCATTGCGGATCGGGAGGAAGCCGTCACCGTGGAAGCCGTGAGAGAGGGGCTGCGGGTCTATCCCAACCCCGTGGGTGTTCTCACCAATAACCCGGAATTTGACGACCAACTGTTTTATCTCAACAACTTTATGCACCTGTCCCCCAAAGCACCGGAAAACCGCTTCTCCTCCAAACTGAACCTGAAGCCCTACAGCCGGGGCATGGGAGCTATGGGGCTGCCCGGGGATTTGTCCTCTCAGTCCCGGTTTGTGCGGGTAGCTTTTGTAAAAATGAACTCCCTTTCCGGGGATGATGAAGGGGAGAGTGTCAACCAGTTTTTTCATATTTTGGGAGCGGTGGAGCAGCAAAGAGGGTGCTGCGAGGTGGAAGAAGGAAAGTACGAAAAAACTATTTATACCTCCTGCTGCAACACGGATAAGGGTATCTATTATTACACCACCTATGATAACCACCAGATCACAGCGGTGGATATGCACAGGGAAAAGCTGGACGGTGCTTTTTTGATTTCCTATCCTCTCATATGTGGCGAGCAAATCCGGATGCAGAACTGAGGATGCCTTAAAACCGGTCGGGAGAGACAGCACAAAAAGCAGCCGGATAAATAAAACTTGAATTCCTGTAAATCCTATCGTATTATAGGGATTAAAGAGGTGATCAGAAATGATGGTATCCACAAAGGGTCGCTATGCCTTGACTGTGATGCTGGATTTAGCACGGCAAGACCCGGAAAGCTACATCTCCCTGCGGGAGGTGGCAGAGCGGCAGCATATTTCCATGAAGTATTTGGAGAGCATCGTGGCAATTCTCAACCGGGCGGGGCTGGTCTGCGCTTTGCGGGGAAAGGGCGGCGGCTACCGGCTCACCAGAAAACCGGAGGATTGCTCCGTTGGAGAAATTCTGCGGCTGACCGAGGGTTCTATGGCGCCGGTGTACTGCTTAGAGCCGGGAGGAGGCTGCGCCAAAACAGATAGCTGCATTACCTATCCCATGTGGCAGCAGTTGGACAGACTCATTGAGAGCTATCTCAGCGGCGTGACCCTGGCTGACCTGCTGGAGGGAAAACTGCCCCAAGCAGAAGGGAAGGAAAGCACCGGCAGCACCATCTGCAGCTGCAATGACCAGGAGCTATAATTCCCGGAATTTACAGGGGAATTAGCCGTCTTAATTCCCATTGACTTACTAGGAATTGTGTGCTACCATGTGCTTGGCAGATGGAAGAATTTTCCCAATGCCCGAAAAGAACAAATTTCCATTTACAAAGGAATGATATAGTATGAGAAGGATCTATGCGGATAATGCCGCTACCACCCCCGTCTCCCCCACCGCCCGCCGGGTGATGCTGGAGACTATGGATGCCGCCTGGGGAAACCCCTCGTCTCTGCATACCACAGGACAGATCGCGGCGGAAATTTTGCTGAAAGCCCGGGAGGATGTGGCAAAGTGCCTGAACGCGAAACAGGCAAAAGAAATTTACTTCACCTCCGGAGGAAGTGAAGCAGATAATCAGGCTCTTGTCACTGCCGCCGTTATGGGCAGAAAAAAGGGCAGGATGCACATTATCTCCACCAAGTTTGAGCATCACGCCGTCCTCCATGCCTTAAAGCGGCTGGAAAAGGAAGGCTTTGAAGTGACCCTTCTGGATGTGGGCAAGAACGGTCTTGTCACCGCCCGGCAGGTGGAGGATGCCATCCGGGAGGATACCTGTCTGGTGTCTGTTATGTTCGCCAACAATGAGATCGGCACCATTCAACCCATTGCCGAGATCGGCGCGGTTTGCAGGAAGCATAAGGTTCTGTTTCACACCGACGCGGTGCAGGTCGCCGGTCATCTGCCTATTGATGTGCAGGCTATGAATATTGATATGCTGTCCCTGTCCGCTCACAAGTTTGGCGGTCCCAAGGGTGTTGGCGCGCTGTATGCCCGCACCGGGGTTTGGCTGACCAACCTGATCGAGGGCGGCGCGCAGGAGCGGGGCAAGCGTGCGGGTACAGAAAATGTCCCCGGGATTGCTGCCATGGCTGCCGCGCTGACAGAATCCTGCGAGCATATGGAAGAATCCGGCAAGAAGCTCTCTGTTCTCCGGGATCGGCTGATCGAGGGTCTTGCCGCGCTGCCTCTGACCATTGTCAACGGCGACAGAGAAAAGCGGCTTCCCGGCAATGTAAATGTGTGCTTCCAGGGCATTGAGGGCGAGTCTCTGCTGCTTCTTCTGGATGCCAAGGGAATCGCTGCTTCCTCCGGGTCTGCCTGTACCTCCGGCTCTCTGGATCCCAGCCATGTTCTGCTGTCTCTGGGTCTGCCCCATGCCGTAGCCCATGGTTCTCTGCGGCTCAGCCTGGGCGACGACATTACGGACGAAGATATTGATTATATGCTGGTGGAGATCCCCAAGGTGGTTTCCTACCTGCGTTCCATTTCCCCTGTTTGGGAAGCTATCGAAAAAGGAGAGATTCATTATGCTGTATAGTGAAAAGGTCATGGACCATTTTATGAACCCCAGGAATGTGGGCAAGCTGGAAGATGCCGACGGCGTGGGCGAAGTGGGCAACGCCAAGTGCGGAGACATTATGAAGATCTATATTAAGGTGGAAAACGGAATCATTGTGGATGTGAAGTTCAACACCTTCGGCTGCGGCTCTGCCATCGCTACCTCCTCCATGGCAACGGAAATGATCAAGGGCAAGCCCATTGAGGATGCTCTGGCTCTTTCCAACAGCGCGGTGGTGGAGGCTCTGGACGGTCTGCCCGCACCTAAGATCCACTGCTCCGTGCTGGCTGAGCAGGCAGTCCGGGCAGCGGTGAAGGACTACTATGACCGCAACGGCATTGCGTATGACCCTGAGCTGTTCAAGGAAAACGGCTGCGCCCATTGCCATGAGGGTGGCTGCGATTGCGGCTGATCGAAAAAACAAACAGGGGCTGCATTTTACAGTCCCTGTTTTGATTATTTGACCATTGGGAAATTGGGGGCAATCGTAACCCCACTGGATTTTTCTACATTTTTTCAAATAAATCTTGACAAGCCACCCTTCTTCGTGTATAATGCAACTCGTCGCTGGAAATCCGGCGGCAGAAGTTTGGCCCGGTGGTGCAGTCGGTTAGCACGCCAGCCTGTCACGCTGGAGGTCGACGGTTCGAGTCCGTTCCGGGTCGCCAGAAAAGAAAACAGCTTTTGTCTGGTAGGCAAGAGCTGTTTTTTTCAGCGAAATAAATCCCTTGCGGGATTTGTGAAATGCACTTTGTGCGTGAAATATTGCTTCGCAATGTGAAATGCGCGGCGGCGCGTAGGGATTTATTTCATTTCACTTGATGCGCCAGCATCAAATTTCACAATGACCACAGGTCATTATTTCACATCCGAAGGATATTTCACCTTACAATCAATGCGGCACAGCCTGTCAAAGCCTCATCGCCTCCATCAACACCGCAAAGGAGAATGCGAAATGAAAAAGAAAGTAATACTTGCAATTGTTGTGGTTGCCATTTTGATACCGATTGTTTTTTGGGGAGTTTCATTGCTAAAATGCGAGGTACTTACACACAGATATTATGATGTTTTCCAGCAAGCGCATAAACAAAATACAATGCTTGGAGAAATGGAATATTTCAAAGTATTAAGCTGTAACGAAAATACAGCCGAGGTCTATTATGTCAGCAAGGGCATGACAGATGCCAATGTCTTAACATTCCAAAACAACAATGGCGAATGGCAAGAAATATCTTGGGAAACAATTTGGTCTGCATCGGGAAGCGCAGCCGATGTAATATGGCCCTATTGGTGGCACTTTATTTATGGTGGATTATAATTGTTTCACTCCTTTCAGTCAGCTTTTTTGAGTGATGCGTTCCTTGCGGAACGAGATGCGCACTGCGTGCGTGATGCAGGCTTTGCCCGTGATGCACGCCTTCGGCGCGTGCGCGGAACGCATCGCATCACCTATCACAGCGAAGCGGCATCACTTATCACCCATCACAAACAAAACTCCCCTTCCCGGTTCAAAATTCGGGAAGGGGCTGTATTTTTTGTTTCAGGGCAGCTCAAGCTCCTCTACCATCCATGTTCTTCCGTCTTCTGCCATGGTCAGGATCAATTCCACATCCGTATAGGTCGTGTTGGGGCTTAAGCCATCTGCCACCACCGTACCTGTGGTAAAGTCAGCCTGAACCACCACCACATTGGGATTGCTGTATTCTTCCTTCAGCTCCGGTCTGCGGCTTAAGGAATATTCCTCGTTATACTCCACCGTGGTCACAACGCAGTCGGGAAGATTGGTAGCAAAATATCTGCTGGCTGTCCAGGTGATCTCGTAAAGCTCCGTGGGGGTATACATATCGGAGGTAGATACGATCATCTCAGGGTCTTGCTGTCTCACCGGGTCAGGGGCGGGCTCTGTCTCCAGGGGCTTCTCTCCGCAGGCGGCGAAGCACAGACACAGCAGTGCCAAAATCATAACAACACCGAGAATTTTTTTCATGGTAACCGCTCCTTTGCGTTTCCGATCATCACAGGTCAAATTTCGCGCGAACATACGCCGCGATCACATCGGCAGAAGCCTCAATGCCAATGGTGCTGCTGAGAACCAGATCATAGTTCCGCACATCTCCCCAAGGGTATTCGGAATAAGTATTATAAAACGCGGCACGGGATTTATCCTTCTTTTGCAATGCCCGCTCCGGGTTGTCCATAGGCTCTTTGTATTCGTCTCTGGCTCTGGCGACTCGCTCCTCCAAGGGTGCCTGAATAAACACCCGAACGCAGGGAACTCTCCCCTGCAAAACGCAGTCTGCCGCCCGCCCCACGATCACGCAGGGGCTTGCTTCTGCCAACTCCCGGATCACCGCGAACTGGGCATTTCGTGCCTGCTCATAAACGGAGGGAACGGTTGCCGCCGCGTAAACACTGTACAGAAAGCTGGAGGTCTGCTTTTCCTCCACCTCTTTCACAAAATCCACAGCAAAGCCGGTCTTTTGCGCCGTCAAAGAGATCAATTCCTTGTCGTAATAAGCAATGCCCAGCTTCTTCGCCAGAGCTTCTCCCACCAGCCGTCCGCCGGAGCCATGCTGTCTCGCAATGGTGATTACAAATGATGCCATGGGTCATCCCTCCTGTTTCCGGGGTATATCCCCTTGTGTTTACTATACCACTTTCTCTCTCTTTTGGCAAGCGGAGATATGCGGGACGCAGAAAAAACACGGGGTCGTGCCGCTTCTTTACTTCTTCTCTGCCAGGCGTTCAAGGATGGGAACGAACATGGCCAAATCCTTCTCATTCATCCCTTCCAGCGCAACAATTGCCCTTTGCAAAAGCTCAGGATACCGGCGTTCCTCGTCAAAGAACTGCGCCGGGGTGATTCCAAAGTAATCGCAGATGGCAAGAAATTCTCCCATAGGCGGCAGTGACTTCCCCGAAGAGATATTGAAAATATATCCACGGCTATGACCCAGGTCGTAACTCATGCGGTATTCAGAAACGCCCTTGGCGAGCCGCAACTGTGTGATCCTGTCACGGACAAAGGTTTCATCAATCATTATCATCACTCCCGAGATAATGATACCCCTGCACGCAAAAGATATAGGGTAAGAAAATTTGATAGTTTATATTGAAAAATCTATTAAAAGATGTTATATTGCAGAAGGTGATGTTTATTTGTAGTTGTTTAAGCTTGCCGAAACATAAATTTCTCTATTTTTCCAAGAATCAGGAGGATAATGGACATGAGTCGCGAATGGAACAATAACGGTTTTTTTATGACTGCCGAGCTTGCAAAGAAAAGCCCAATTTATCAGGAGCTTCTGGAAGCGGTGCGGGAGAAAGAGAGATCCTATCTGGAGGTTCTGGCGCAGCTTACCCCAACGCAGCGGCAGGCTGTTGAAGGCTATCTTGCCGCCTGTGAAGCCATGGACTACGAATTTGCCCACCTTGCCTATGAAGCGGGTCGCAATTTCCCGAAACAGAGCTAAAAACAGAGGAAGCAGCGCAAAAACTGCTTCCCCTTTTGTTTATGAATGGTGATCAGGCTTCTTCGATCTCAGCTTCGGGAGCGTTCTTTCTGACACTCTCAATGCCGTTCTCGCAGGATGCCTTTGCCTTATAGCCCTCGGAGGTGGCGATGATCTCACCGTTGCGGGCTTTCAGACGGAAGCGGTACTCCCCGCCCTTGTCCAGATACATTTCAAACTTGGGATTGACGGCAGTCTCGAAGCCCTCCACGGTCTGGTCTTCCAGATTGGCGATGGGAGCGTGTTTCCGCACGCTCTCAATGCCGTTGCGGCAAGCGGCTTCGGAGGTATAGACCTCGGAGGTAGCGATAACCTGACCGTTGGTGGCCTTCAGGTCGAACTTAATGCCGGAGGGAACTTCACGGATAACAAACTTACTCATGTTCAGCAATCCTTTCTTTTGTCAAATACGGTAATGAAATACCATAAATACTATAGCACGGCTTTTCTTCCTTGTCAATCTTTGCCGGGGAAAACATCATAACAGGAAATGTATCACCCACACCTCCAAAGGCAACCGCTTATTGCAAGTCTGCCCAATGTTTCGCCTCTCCCACAAATCCATTTTTGCAACAAACAGGACCCCCGGATTTCCGGAAGTCCTGCTTTTCTGGCATAACCAGCGATTTCACATTCTGTCCATAAGAAGAAAAAGTGCCTCCTGCTGTTCTTGTGTCAGTCGTGACCAACGCTCCAAGAGTTTTCTTTGGGAGGGCGTGAGGGATACAAGATCCTCCCCTTCTCCAAGAAGCTGGGAAAGGGTAATGCCAAAAGCGGTGCAAATTTTTTCCAGGGAGGGAATTGTGGGGATCATGTTCTTGCGATACCAGGAGGAAATGGTAGACTGGGGCAGCCCGGACTGTTCCGCAAGCTGATATTCTGTCCAACCCCGGCTCTCCCGGTGGGCGGTTATGGTGGCAAGAATGTCTTTCACAGCAATCACTCCTATGCTTGCGACTTTCGTAAATTATACTTGCGCAAACAGGACCCCCGGATTTCCGGAAGTCCTGCTTTTTATATAAAATCTTACTTCAAAATCTTCAACGCGCCGGTGGGACAGACCTTGGCGCACTCCAGACAGTCGGCGCAGTGGGCGATCACCGCGTCATCCCGGAACTCGGGCTTAATGACGGTGGTAAAGC
>JAZNYB010000150.1:0-11857 GCA_045594185.1 Faecousia sp.
TGCGCAGGCTTTTGGCAGGAAGCGAAAATGTTACCCGTCAGGGTGAGATCCGGGTGCAGGATGGGTACAGTCTGCGTTGTGTTCCTCAGGTGCATGGTGCCAGTCAGGATGCTATCAACTATGTGAAATCCAAGGTGGAGACCGAAATGAACTCCGTCACGGATAACCCCATTATTTTCAAGGAAACCATGGAAGGCATCTCCGGTGGCAATTTCCACGGTCAGCCCATGGCACTGGCTTTCGATTTTCTGGGCATTGCGCTTTCTGAGCTGGCGAACATCTCCGAGCGGAGAACGGAGCGGCTGGTGAATCCCAATCTGGGTGGTTTCCCTGCTTTTTTGGTGAAAAACGGTGGTCTGAACTCCGGCTTTATGATCGTGCAGTATTCCGCCGCGGCTCTGGTTTCGGAAAACAAGGTGCTTGCTCATCCTGCCAGTGTGGACAGTATTCCCTCCTCTGCCGGGCAGGAGGATCATGTGAGCATGGGCACCATTCCCGCCAGAAAAGCCGGGGAGATCCTGAGCAATGCGCGCCGGGTGCTGGCTATGGAGCTGATGTGCGCTTGTCAGGCGATCGACCTTTTGGAAGGAAACGGAAAGCTGGGTGTGGGTACAGCCCCCGCTTATGAAGCGATCCGCCGGGTCTGCCCTATGCTGGAGGATGATCGCCCCCTCTATGAAGACATCAACAACTGCGAGGCCGTTATTCTGAACGGAAGCCTCTTGGCGGCTGTGGAAGCAGTGGCGGGAGAACTGGAATTTTAATGCGCTGCCGGGAAGGGGAAACCTTTCCCGGTTTTTGCGAAAGTGCAAATTGATTGCGAAACAGCATTTTGGGATAGAATTATTAAAACCGAGCCGGGGAAATCTTGCTATTTTTTCTCAGCGGTGGTATAATGCAGGAAGAAATTTCTATAAGAGGTGTGATCGTTATGACCAAAATTGATATTTACTCCGGCTTTTTGGGTGCCGGCAAGACGACCCTGATCCGTAAAATGATCTCTGAAGCTTACGGAAAGCAGAAGTTGGTTCTCATTGAAAACGAGTTCGGTGACATCAGTGTGGACGGCGGCTTTTTGCAGGAGGCTGGCATCGAGATCCGGGAGATGTACTCCGGCTGCATCTGCTGTTCTCTGGTGGGTGACTTCGGAGAAGCATTGGAGCAGGTCATCCGGGACTATGCCCCTGACCGCATCATTATCGAACCCTCCGGGGTTGGCAAGCTAAGCGATGTTATTGCGGCGGTTCAGCAGGTGGTAAGCGAGGATGTGCAGTTGGGCTTTGCTGTAGCCGTAGCCGATGCAAGCAAATGCAAGATCTACAGTAAGAACTTCGGAGAGTTTTACAACAATCAGTTGGAAAGTGCCTCCACCATTGTCCTCAGTCGTACCGATTCCATCCCCCAGAGCAAATTGGATAACGCCATTGCCCTGATTCGGGAGCATAACAAGACCGCTACATTGATTACTACCCCTTGGGATCAGCTTGCAGGTCACCAGCTTATGGAAGCCATGGAGCATGAGGATACTCTGGCACAGGAGCTTCAGCAGTTAGAGCGGGAGCATCATCATCACCATGAGCACCACGACCACGAGTGCTGCGGACACGGACATCATGAGCATCACCACGAGGATTGCGGCTGTGGACACCATCACCATGAGCACCATGAACACTGCGGCTGTGGGCATCATCACGACCATGGACACCATCATGCCGATGAGGTTTTCGCAAGCTGGGGCGTGGAGACTGCCCGGAAGTTTACCCCTGAGAGCATCCGGGAAGCTCTGGAGGCTCTGGAGGGCGGGGAAGCCGGTGTGATCCTCCGGGCAAAGGGCATCGTGCAGGCTGAAGATGGCAGTTGGATTCATTTCGATTATGTTCCCGGTGAGATCAGTGTGCGGCAGGGCGGCGCGCTGGTCATGGGCAGACTTTGTGTCATCGGTGCGGAGCTGCGAGAAACAGAAATCGTCCGGATCTTTGGGGTGTAAGCTATGGAGCAGATTCCTGTATATGTATTTACCGGCTTTCTGGATTCCGGCAAAACTAAATTTATTCAGGAAACCTTGGAGGATACCCGGTTTAACGGGGGCGAGCGAACCCTTGTCCTTCTCTTTGAAGAAGGGGAGGAGGAGTACGATATTTCTCAGTATCCCTTCCAGAATGTGTATCTGGAGGTTTTGGATCAGGATACCGTTACCACCAAGGAGCTGGAGGCTTTGGGCAAAAAGCACCGGGCGCAGAGAGTGGTCATGGAGCTTAACGGCATGAAGCTGGTGGGTGAGCTGTACAGCCGCCTCCCCAAAAATTGGGGCATTGCTCAGGAGGTCATGTTTGCGGACGCCTCCACCATTCTGTCCTATAACGCAAATATGCGGAATTTGGTAGTGGACAAGCTCTCCGGCTGCGAGATGGTGGTGTTCAACCGGGTAAAGCCGGGGGAGGACACGGAGCCGCTTCATAAGCTGGCAAGAGCTGTCAGCCGCCGGGTGGATATTCTCTATGAAACTACGGAAGGCGTTTCCACCTTTGATGACATCATTGACCCTTTGCCCTTTGACATCAACGCCCCGGTGATCGAAGTCAAGGATGAGGACTTCGGGCTGTGGTATCGGGATATTTCCGAGGAGCCGGAAAAGTATGCCGGAAAGACAGTCTGCTTCAAGGGACAGGTGGCACGGCTGAGACGGGACAAAGACGGCATTTTCGCTCCCGGTCGGTTCGTAATGACCTGCTGTGTGGATGATATTCAGTTCTGCGGGATTCCTTGCAAATATGCCCAGGCGCAGAAGCTGCAATCCCGGAGCTGGGTGCAGGTGAAGGCGACCATCACGGCAGAAAAGCATCCTCTGTATAAAGGAGAACTGGGACCGATTCTTACCGCGATTTCCGTGGAAGAAGCCCAGCCTGCGGAGCAAGAGGTCGTGACCTTTTAATGAGTGATTATGGTATCCCTTTGGGTGTTCCGATTTCCCGAAGGGATACATCTTTTTCAAATCTCCCACTTGACACCTTACTCAGGTTGTGCTACAATGCGATAAACCGTTGAGGAAGAGTAAGTAGGCCTCACCCCTTCTTCTCCAGAGAGCCGCCGGTGGTGGAAGCGCGGCGCAGAATATGAGGCTGAATGGACTTCTGAGGGCGAGCAGAAACCCGGTGGGGGAGTATGGGAGACGGAGTATGGCTCTCCGTGATCAAAGGTCGGCGTATGTTGGTACGCGAAAGTGGGCATGGCTATTGCTATGTCAAGCCGGGTGGCACCGCAGGATATTTGTCCTGTCCCAGCAGATTTTGCCGGGGCAGTTTCTTTTTGCCCCAGAATCCCAAAAGGAGTAGTCAATTATGGAAAGCAAACTCATTCCCTATAAAATTTACTTAGAAGAACAGGAGCTTCCCCGAGCCTGGTATAACCTCCGGGCAGACATGAAGAACAAGCCCGCCCCCCTGTTAGACCCCAAGACCCATAAGCCCATGACGGCAGAAGGGTTGTCCGGAGTGTTCTGTCAGGAGCTGATCCGTCAGGAGCTGGACGAAGATACAGCATGGTTTGAGATCCCGGAGGAGATCCGCTCTTTTTATCGGATGTACCGTCCTTCTCCTTTAGTCCGGGCGTACTGTCTGGAACAAAAGCTGGGTACTCCTGCCAAAATTTATTATAAATTTGAGGGCAACAATACCAGCGGCTCTCACAAGCTGAACTCCGCCGTCCCTCAGGCGTATTATGCCAAAAAGCAGGGCTTAAAGGGTGTGACTACGGAGACAGGAGCGGGGCAGTGGGGTACGGCTCTGTCCATGGCTTGTTCTTATTTTGATTTGGACTGCAAGGTGTTCATGGTGAAATGCTCCTATGAGCAAAAGCCCTTTCGTCGGGAGGTTATGCGCACCTATGGCGCATCCGTGACCCCCTCTCCCTCTATGGAAACGGAGGTAGGCAGAAAGATCCTTGCCGCCCATCCCGGCACCAGCGGCTCTCTTGGCTGTGCCATTTCCGAGGCTGTGGAGACGGCTATGAACACGGAGGGCTACCGCTATGTTTTGGGCAGTGTCCTGAATCAGGTCATGCTCCACCAGTCTGTCATTGGCTTGGAGACAAAGACCGCGCTGGATAAGTACGGTGTGCAGGCGGATATTATCATCGGCTGTGCCGGCGGCGGCTCCAATTTGGGCGGTCTGATTGCTCCTTTTATGGGAGAAAAGCTACGGGGGGAAAGAGATTACCGTTTCATCGCTGTGGAGCCTGCAAGCTGTCCCAGTTTAAGCGGAGGTAAATTCGCCTACGACTATTGTGACACCGGCATGGTTTGCCCCCTTGCCAAAATGTACACTCTGGGAAGCGGCTTCATGCCCGCTCCCAATCATGCCGGCGGTCTGCGCTACCACGGCATGAACAGCACCCTTTCTCAGCTCTACGCCGATGGACTTATGGAGGCTGTTACTGTGAAGCAGACGGAGGTGTTCCGGGCGGCTGTGGAATTTGCCCGGATCGAAGGCATTTTGCCCGCTCCCGAAAGCTCCCATGCCATAAGGGTCGCCATTGACGAAGCCTTAAAGTGCAAGGAAACCGGGGAGGAAAAGACCATCGTATTCGGTTTGACCGGCACAGGCTATTTTGATATGTATGCCTATGAAAAGTTCAACAACGGCATTATGGAGGACTATGAACCTACGGCGGAAGAACTGGAAAACGCCGCAAAGGGACTTCCTGTTATAGAATAATTTCGCGTAACACAGAAAGCTCCGGCTGCCCAAAGCAGGCAGTTGGAGCTTTTTCAACCAATGGTTTAGATGATTTTTGACCAACTCTCCAAATCGTATATTCCCAAAAGCCTTCTCAACTGCTATACTGGAAATGTATTAAGAAGGAGGGGTAATTCGTGAAGAATAAAACCAGAAAAGAATTTACCCGGCAGTTTTTCCGGGGGAATAAGTTGAGTTTTGCTTTGGTCATGGTGCATGGGATCTTGATGTCCCTGTGCAATCTGGTTCTGGCTTGGCTGATGCAGCAGCTTATGGATGTTGCGTCGGGACTGGACACGGGGCTGACTTTATGGCAGATCCTTTTGATCGGCTTGGGATTGTTGCTGATTTTGGGCGTGTCATTTGCCCTTTACCATTGGGCAGACCCCAGATTTTTTGCCAAAGCCATGGGGCAGTACAAAAATTATGTCTTTGAGAGGATCTCCCAAAAGAGCATTTCTGCCTTCTCCGGAGAAAACACCTCTGTTTACATATCCGCACTGTCCAATGATGCTGCCACCATTCAAAGCGATTATTTGGCAAGCTTTCCAAATTTGATTACATACGCCTTGATGTTCTGCGGAGCATTTGCCTTGATGCTCTTATACAGCCCGATTTTGACTCTCACAGCAGTGGTGCTGTCTCTGCTTCCCTTGATCGTTTCTCTGACCATTGGAAACCGGACGGCGAAGCTTCAGGAGGAGGTATCTAACCGGGACAGCAGCTTCATGTCCACTTTGAAGGACTCGCTGGTGGGCTTCTCTGTGGTCAAATCCTTCCGGGCAGAAGCAGCCATGTGCCGCTTGTTCGCGGAAAGCGTAAACAAAGCGGAGACGGCTAAGGGAAGTCTGCGGAAGATCAAAATTGCCATTGAGTGCCTGTCTGTTATGGCTGGTTCTATCACGCAGATGGGTGTGTTTTTCGTAGGTGCGTGGATGGCTTTGACTGGAAAGGGTGTCACAGCCGGTGTAGTCATAGCCTTTGTCCAGCTTATGAACTATGTTATTACTCCCATCGGGGAAGTTCCCAAGATCCTGGCAGGGCGCAAGGCTGCCAATGCCCTTATTGACAAACTTGCCGATGCCCTGTCCCAAAATGTCCGGGAGGAAGGGGAGGCTGTTTCTCCCGCCCTGAAAGACAGCATTACTTTGAAGGATATTTCCTTTTCCTACGAGGAAGGAAAGCCGGTTTTGCGGGATGTGGATTTCACCTTTGAGGCTGAGAAAAGCTACGCCTTGGTGGGAAGCTCCGGCAGCGGCAAATCTACCATTTTGAACCTCCTTATGGCATCCCGAAGTGACTATTCAGGGCAGATTCTCTATGACGGAAAAGAGCTGCGGGACATCAGCAGCGAAAGCCTTTATGAAATGGTATCCGTGATCCAGCAGAATGTGTTTATCTTCAATGCCTCTATCCGGGATAACATCACCATGTTCTCTCAATTCCCCAAGGAGGAAGTGGACAGAGCCATTGAAATGTCCGGCTTATCTGCCCTCATTGCCCAGCGGGGAGAGGACTATCTCTGCGGCGAAAACGGAAGCGGACTTTCCGGGGGTGAAAAACAGCGAATCTCCATTGCCCGGAGCTTGCTGCGGAGGTCTTCCGTGCTTTTTGTAGACGAAGCCACCGCTGCTCTGGATGCGCAAACCGCTTATCAGGTGTCCGGCGCAATTCTGGATTTGAGAGGTATGACAAGGATTGTTGTAACCCACGCTTTGGACGAGGCTCTTTTAAGCCGGTATGATGGTATACTTACCCTGAAAAATGGAGAGATAACAGAATCCGGCAGCTTCCGGGAACTGATGGAGAAGAAAGGGTATTTCTATTCTCTTTATACCGTGTCCCAATAAGTGCATAGAGAAAAAGCCGCTCCCGCGGAAGATGCATCTGTGGGGGCGGTTTCGTGTTGGGCGGGGGATTAAGTAGTTGGGGTTTGTTGACAAATTCCGATTTAGCAAACAGGCTGTACCACCCTCCGTAGGGACGTCCGCCCCTACGAAACCGGGGGTAATGGACAACTGCTCGACAAACCAAAATTGGCTGTGCATCTCCCCCATGGTATCATTCACGCACCCTTTCGTCTAATGCGGCATAGGATGAACAGATGAATCAACAAGGAGGGTTTCTATGCCAGCGGACGGATATTTGCAGGTTCACGCCTATACCTCCGATGCCCTTTTGCCCTTGGAAGGGACTGCGATCACGGTGTTAAGCCGGGATGGCACGCTTTTAGCCACCCGTCTGACCGACAAAGACGGACGGATCGACCCGGTTCGTATTTCTGCCCCGGACGAAGCGGACAGTCGTACTCCGGATTACGAGGGACAGCCCTTTACAACCGTCGTTATTCGGGCGCAGCATCCCTATTATGAGCAAATTCAGGTGAATCAGACTCAAGTTTTTGCCGGGGTGACCACACTTCAGCCTCTTGCTATGATTCCTATTGCCCTTTATCCCGATCGGCTGGACGGCACGGAGTATTTCAATGTGCCGCCTCAGAATTTGTAGGAGGTGTTCTTTTTGCCTGTTGTATTGCCCTATGTCCCGGAGCAGATCACGGTGCATCTGGGTTCTCCCAGCTCCAATGCGCCCAATGTGACCGTAAGCTTTGTGGACTACATCAAAAATGTAGCTTCCTCGGAGATCTATCCCACTTGGGATGAAAGTGCCTTGCGAGCCAATATTCTTGCCATCATTTCTTTTGCCCTTAACCGGGTTTACACGGAGTTCTACCGCAGCCGGGGCTATGATTTTGACATTACCAGCTCCACTGCCATTGACCAGGCTTTTGTAAACGGAAGGAGTACCTTTGCCAGCACAGACCGCATTGTAGACGATATTTTCAATGATTACATCCGTCGCCAGAATTTTGTGGAACCCTTGGCGGCAAAGTTCTGTAACGGCACTACAGTCACCTGCGAGGGGCTTAGTCAATGGGGTTCACAAAATCTCGCGCAGCAAGGGCTTTCTTCCTTTGAGATTCTACAGAATTATTACGGGAACAACATTGAGTTAGTCACCGATGCCCCGGTTACAGGCCTGATTCAATCCTATCCCGGAACACCTTTGCGGGTGGGCAGCCGTGGCCCTGCGGTGGTGGTCATTCAAACCTCCCTGAACCGCATATCCCAGAACTATCCTGCCATTCCCAAAATCAGCCCTGTAGACGGCATTTTTGGATCTCAAACCGAGGCGGCAGTGCGGCGTTTCCAGCAGATTTTCAACCTGACCCCGGACGGGATTGTGGGCAAGGCTACATGGTACGCTCTTGTAAGAATCTATGTAGGGGTAACCCAGCTTGCGGAGCTGCGTTCTTTGGGGCAGCAGTTTTATAACCTCTCCTGGAATTATAACGGCGCGTTACAGACCGGCTCGGCTGGGACATATGTGCGCCAGCTTCAATATATGCTCCGGGTGCTGTCCGATTTTATTCCCTCTATACCCCCTGTTCAGGTGGATGGCTTGTACGGACCTTCCACAAGAAACGCGGTTCTCGCTGCCCAGCGGTATTATGGACTTCCTCAGACCGGGACAGTGGATGAACAGACTTGGCTGCGGATACAAAGTGAATTTAGTGGCGTTCGGGATACGGTGTTCCGGGGTGGTGAGCGATTCCCGGAAGGTACAGAGGTATCTGTGGCGGCACAGACCGGTGGGCAGCCGGGAACGATCGACTATGAAAAAACAACCACCCTTCGTCAGCATCCGGGCAAACCAATGCGTTTGGGGGATCGGGACGAAGGGCGAGGGGAGGGTTCGGTATGAGTTCCAGAAATCCGGAATATTTTGTAGGAAAGCCCATTGAGAGTATGCAGCATATGCTCCGGGTGGTTGCTCAGGGGGACAGCCGTCTGCTTCCTGTGGTAGCTGACGGTATTTTTGGACAGAACACCAGAGCGGCAGTGACAGCTTATCAAAGGGCCAGAAGAAGACCTGCCACCGGGGTCATGGATTTGGAGACATGGGAGCTTCTGGTGGAGGATTATGACAACGAGATCATTTTGCAGGGGGAAGCGGAGCATTTGATCCCCATTCTCAATCCCAGGCAGGTCATTCGTCCCGGAGATACCAACTATCATGTGCTTTTGGTGCAGTCCATCCTGCGGGTGCTTTGTTGTGAATACGGCTGTGTGCAGCAGGTGGAAGTGTCCGGCACCATGGATGGCCCTACCGTTGCGGCACTGCGACGGTTTCAAAGTCTCGCTGGATTGCAGCCGACAGGGATTTTGGATAAGATCACATGGCGGCATCTGGCAAGGCAGTATACGCAAGCAGCGGGGGATGGTACGAAAGGAAGTAGCTGTCTGAAGCGAAGATAATGCTCAGGATACGCTAAATCAGAATGATCAATTTATTCTCCATAGGAGGCGATCACAGCCTCGGCGCACCGAATCCCATCAGCCGCAGCCGAAAGGATGCCTCCGGCGTAGCCCGCTCCCTCTCCGCAGGGAAAAGCCCGGATAAGCTGGATTCCTTGTTTTCCTTGCGACAAATACGCACCGGGGAGGAACTTCGTGTCTCGGGTGCGGTGAGCAGGGCGTCGGGATGGGCAAAGCAGGAGAGCTTTCCTGCCAGTGCGGTAATACCTGCTTTCATAGGCTGGGCGATGACCTCCGGTAACAGATCGTTCAGGTCGCAGAGACAGACACCGGGCTGGTAGGTGGGGTGAACATCTCCCAAGCAAGAGGTTTTGCGACCCTTCAGGAAATCCTCCACCCGCTGGCAGGGCGCATGATAGGAGCTGGATAGGATATAGGCTTTTCGTTCCAGCTCCTCCTGCCACAGCATACCTCCCAAGGCTCCTTCATAGGGGAAATCCTGAGGGTTCAGAGAAACCAGAAGCGCGGCGTTGGCGTTTGTTCCTCCCCGGCGGGAATAGCTCATGCCGTTGGTGACGATGGCGTTTTCTTCCGAAGCGGCGGCTACCACATGACCACCGGGACACATACAGAAGGAATAGACCGTTTTGTCTCCAAGGTGGTGAAACAGCTTGTAATCCGCGGGAGGAAGTCCGTTGGGGGCGTTTTGTCCATATTGGCTGCGGTTCACCTGCGCTTGCAAATGCTCAATGCGAACGCCCATGGCAAAGGGTTTTGGCTCCAAAAGAAGCCCTTGGTCAAGAAGCATACGGAAGGTGTCTCTGGCACTGTGCCCAATGGCTAAGATCAGTCGGTCACAGGAAAGTGTTTCCGTTCCTGTAGGGGTTTCCGCCATGATCCCGGTGAGCTTACCACCTTCTTTTTGGAGCCCGGTGAGCTTGGCGCAAAACCGAACCTCACCACCCAACTCGATGACTCTGTGGCGAAGCTTTTGCACCACATGAAGAAGCACATCTGTCCCCACATGGGGCTTGGCATCGTATAAAATGTTTTCCTGCGCACCGAAGCGTACAAACTGCTCCAGTACCCAGCGATTTCTGGGGTCGCTGGTGCCGGTGTTCAGCTTGCCGTCGGAAAAAGTACCTGCGCCGCCCTCGCCGAACTGCACATTGGAGCGGGTGTCCAGTTTCCCGGTTTTCCAGAATTGATCCACAAGCAGGTGCCGGGACGCAGCATCACAGCCCCGCTCCAAAACGATTGGACGAAGCCCCGCTTCAGCCAAAACCAATGCGGCAAACATTCCCGCAGGACCGAAGCCCACAACTACCGGTCGATAGGCAGGGGCGTGGGATGGCATGGGCAGGTCATAGTGATATTCCGTGGCGGCGCATACTTTGGCACCGCCCCTACGCAAAGCGGCGGCTTCTCCGGAAGCAAGCTCTACATCTACGGTATAGACCCACTGGATCTTATCCTTTTTCCGGGCATCCAGTGATTTTCTCACAATGGTGAACTTGGCGAAATCCTGAGGGTGTACCCCAATGATCTTTCCGGCAGCTTTTTGAAGCTGAGCTGTGCTATGCTCCGGGGGCAGGGAAATGTCCCGTATCCGAATCATAGACCCACCTCCCCGGCGTGGCTGCCTGCCAAATACCCGGAAGACCATGCCCATTGCAGGTTGAAGCCGCCGCAGTCGCCGTCGATGTCCAGAACCTCTCCGCAGGCGTAAAGTCCGGGACAAAGGCGGCTTTCCATTGTGCCGGGTTCAAAATCCTCAGTGAGGATGCCCCCGGCGGTGACCTGTGCGCTGTCCATGCCCATGGGCTCAGTGATATTCAGCACAAGGGCTTTACACTGCTTCGCCAGCCGTTCCAATTCCTCCGGGGAAACGGTTTCCATTGAGGCATTTAAGGAGATGCCGGCTTCCTGCACCAAAACCCGCCCCAGTCGGTTATGAACGGTTCCTGTTAGAAGCTCTCCCGCTTCCAAAGTGGGGCAGCTCCTTTTCCGGGCAAAAAGATGGGACAAAATGTCCTCCTGAGAGCAGTGGGGAAGGAAGTCCAGCGCACACTCCCAGGAACCCGGCTGGGCGCATACATGGCGGGAAACTTCAAAAATCGCCGGACCGCTAAGTCCGTACTGCGTAAATTGAACTTCCCCATCGTTGGTTTTTACCGGTTTTCCATTCAGAAGTATCTCCATATGACATACGGCACGAATCCCCTTGAGAGAAGCGCACCGGGGATAGGAGGACTTAAATTGAACCAAGGCGGGGCGCAGGCGGCTGCACCTGTGTCCAAGGCTGCGCAAAAGCTGATAGCCGGACATAGAGCCGCCCAGAGCTGTCCCTGCCAGCCCTCCGCAGGCAATGATCAGGCGGTCGCAGGAGAAAGAACACTCCCGGTTTTCCAGACGGAAGCCGGAATCAGTTTTCTTCACCTTTGCGATCTCCCAGCCGGTATGGAGGTTAATGTTGGGCTTTTCCAGAGCGAAGCGCAGCACATCCACAACACTTCCTGCCTGATCTGACCAGGGGTAGACCTTTCCGGAAGACTCCTGCACCGTATAAAGACCCAACTTGCGGAAAAACTCCATGGTGTCATCAAAACCAAGCCGGCGCAAGGCGGGGATCACAAAATCCGGCTGAGCCCCATGGTAGGCATGGGGGGCGGCATGGGCATTGGACAGGTTGCACCGACCGTTGCCTGTAGCCAGAAGCTTTCTGCCAACCCGGTTCTGCCGTTCAAAAATATGGACTTCACAGTCTGGGTTCTGAGAAGCGGCAATGGCAGCCATCATGCCAGA